>CAMDCC010000070.1 GCA_945889545.1 Bifidobacterium breve
CGATGGTGCGCATCTCGTTGCCGCGGATGTGCACCTCGACTTCGCCAACTTCGGCGTCGTTGCGCACTGCCACGATCACGGGCACCTCGGCCGGTGGTGTCGAAACCGCGATCGGCGGCGCGGGTTCGGGTTCGGTCACCAGTGCGGCGTTGGCGTTGCTCGGTGCGATGAAGTGCCAACCCCAGTCCCCCGGGGGCGCGGGCGCGGTGAGGCCGTTGAGCCAGTCATCTGCCTTGGTGGTGAACCCGGGGTTCGTCGCCCCGATGTGATCACCATTGATCGGACAGATGAAGTTGGAACCGTCGGCGGTGCAGTCGCTGGACGGCGGGCCCACGAGCGGGAGCACGATGCCGTCGAGCCCCGCCGATTCAGTGAGCTGCGCAGGCGGCTCGTCGGCCGGAGCCGACTCCTCCGTGGCTGTTGGCTCCTCCGCCACTGCCAACGGCTCTTCAGCCGCGAGGGGCTGCTCCTGCGTCGCGACCTCGTCGGTTGCTGTTTCCTCAGCGCTCACGACTGTGACCATGCCGAGCATGGCGCTCGCAGCAACCGCGAGGACTCCGAGCACGGACACGATTCTGTGTCGACGAACGGTCTTCCGAACGTTTGACGCCATCAGCCCACTTCTCCTCCTGGACGCGCGAGCGCCAAGGTTCCGAGAACAAGCCGGTCTCACCACTGCTCTCCCCGACCGGGAAAGTGACCGATCGATCAGTCGGGGGTCAACGCTCCCATTCGCCCCGTCACCACGAGTGGTGACTTGTGCCACTCTACGTGAAGGTCCGACTCATCCTCACGCTGCCCCGGGCGCAGCACCAGAGGAGGATTTGTGCGCGTTCGGCGCGAGGACAGCGTGGCGTTCAGTGCCGCGACGAGCGTGTTCACCCTGCTCACCGTGATGATCGCGATGGTCGCGCTCTTCGTGTCGGGCTCAGCGAACTCGAAGAGCACCGACGCCGTCACCCAGGCGAACGCGGCTGCGGGCCCGTCGGTCTCGTTGACGGAGTTCGCGATCGATCCGTTTGGTGCCCAAGTCTCGACCGGTGGCGCCCTACGGGTCAGCAACGGCGGCAAGGTCGTGCACAACCTCCGGATCAAGGACACCGACGTCGGGACCGCGGATCTCGATCCCGGCACGTCGGCCGTCCTCGACGTGTCGTCGCTCGATGCCGGCAGCTACGAAGTGTTCTGCTCGCTTCCCGGCCACGAGAGCGCGGGGATGCGCGGGGTGCTGGCCGTCGGCAGCGCCGGCTCCGGGCACGCCGAGCACGGCGGAGCCGCGGCGGCTGCTGCCGACAAGCAGCTGCTCGAGCAGAACGACACACTCGACGAGCTGCAGGCGCAACCGGTCAAGGCGTACGTCGACCAGCTCGAGAATGGCGCGAACACTGAGGGCGTCGGCGCACAGCTCCTCACCCCGAAGGTGCTCGCCAACGGCACGAAGGAGTTCGCGCTGACAGCGTCGATCGTGGAATGGGAGGTCGAGCCAGGCAAGACGGTGCGCGCCTGGACGTACAACGGCACCGTCCCTGGTCCGACGATCAAGGTGCAGCCGGGCGACCGTGTCCGCATCGTGCTCGACAACCAGCTGCCGCAGTCGACGGCCATCCACTTCCACGGTATCGACGTTCCAAACGTGATGGACGGCGTGCCGTTCGTGACTCAGGACCCGGTAAAGCCCGGCGATTCGCTTACGTACGAGTTTGTGGCGCGCGGTCCCGCGGTCGGGATGTACCACTCGCACCACCACGCGGAGCACCAGGTGCCCGACGGGCTGCTCGGCGCATTCCTCATCGGTGACGAGCCCGTCCCCCCAGGCGTCGTGGTCTCACAAGAGGTCCCGATGGTGTTGAACGACGCAGGCGTGATCGGACTCTCGTTGAACGGCAAGTCGTTCCCTGCGACGGCGCCGACGATCACCAAGGTGGGCGATTGGGTGCTCATCCACTACATGAACGAAGGACTCCAGCTCCACCCCATGCACTTGCACGGGTTGCCGCAGCTCGTGATCGCCAAGGATGGGTTCCCGCTGCCGCAGCCGTATCAGGCCGACACCGTTGCGGTCGCGCCCGGCGAGCGCTACAGCGTGCTCGTCCAGGCCACCGTGCCCGGGGTGTGGGCGTGGCACTGCCACATCCTCAACCACGCTGAACGTGACGACGGCATGTTCGGGATGGTGACCACTTTCATCGTGCAGTAGCGGGCTTCATCGTGCAGTAGCGGCTGCTACTCCGCGTCGAGGAAGCGCTGCACGATCGGCTCGGGGCCGGCGAGGATCACGACCGAGCCATCCGCGAGCCCGGCGAGTGCGGCCACCGGCGGGAGTGCGCGACCGCCGGGCGGGAGCACCGCGAGGATGCGGGCACCTTCTTCTCGCCACGTCGCGACTTCCTCTGCTGACAGGTCCTGTTCGATCTCGTGGCGGAAGGCAACCAGCTCGAGGTCGCCGAGGGTGATGTGACGGGCCGCGCGCTCATCGATCGCGGCGCCTACGAACGCACCGGCAGCTGCGCGCGACATGCTCACGACGGCGTCGATCCCGAAGCCGCCGAGGCGCTGCGAGAGTGCGTCGTCGAAGCAACGGGCGACGGTGCGGATGCTGGGATTCATGCGGCGGGCCTGGGCACACGCCGCCACGTTCGTGAGCTCGTCGTCGGTGCACGCGACGAGGCAGCGGGCATCGGCGATCGAAGCGCGGTCGAGGTTCTCGGCGAGGCGAACATCGCCGGAGAGCACCGGCACTCGTGATGCGACGGCCTCCCGGAACCGGTTGTCGGCGGAGCGCTCGATCACCACGGTGGGAACCTCGAGCTCGTCGAGCAGTCGAGCCACCCGGAAGCCGACGGTGCCCAACCCAGCGATGATCACGTGGTTGCGCAAGCGGCGCGCATGACGTCCGCTGCGCTCCTCGATCCGGTCAGCAGTGAACATCGCCGTGAGGTGGGTGAACACGATCCCGATGAGCAGCGCGCCGGCCACCATCACCGCCACACCAAAGATCTTCAGCCACGAGCTCTCTTCGGAGAGACCCACGTCGCCGAACGCGTTGGTAATCGCACGGTAGAGGGCGTCGGTCGGGCCGAGGTCCAATGCGTACGCAAACACGCCGACCGTGAGCGCGAGCAGCACGATGAGCGCGACCGCGGCAGCCATGACCATGGTCGGCGTGCGCTGCACGCGGGCTCGCCAGTTCAGCAGGCGTCGGCGACTGCGGCGCGCCGGGTCGGTGAGGACCGGGTTGTCTTGGAGCGCGAGCCGCAGCACATCGAGGAGCAAGCCGCCGATCAGGAGCTCGTCGCCCGCCGCGATCACGTCTGCGTCTCCGCGTGCGTACTTCCACGCACCCTCGGGCTGACGCCGAGCGACCGCGGCGCATCCCCACTCCCGCTTCATCTCGCCGAAGGTCAGCCCGACGAGGGGTGAGTTGGCGCTGACCGTCACAAGGCACAGCGGCACTTCCTCCTCGCCGAGGCGCAACGTTTCCCGAACCTCCTCCGAGAACACGGCCGCCACGAACGCCGGAGCGGCCAGCGCCGACGCGCTGAAGCTGCGCCGCACGTTGAGGCCCGTCTCGAGCTGCTCCGCGAGCGCGACGTCGAAGGCGCGCAAGACGACGGGGACGTTCGGTGCGATCTCGTTGGCTGCGGCGACCATGCGAAGGTTGTCGAGGTCGTCCTCGGCGAGTGCGAGCAGACACGCAGCGCTGGCAAGATCGACGCGGCCGAGCAGGTCTTCGTAGTCCGCGTCGCCGACGACGATCTGCGCGGCGTCCGGTAAGGCCGACGCGAGCTCGTCGTCGGTCGACGGTGCAAGAACCGTGACGGTGTCGCCACGCTCCACGAGCAGACGAGCCACGCGCACGAGCAGCCGCGAGAGCCCGGTGAGGACGTAGCGTTGTTCAATCAGTCGGCACCACCTTCGGGTTGAGTGCCGCAGGGTACGTCGTGGAACACCGCCGTCTTCCCGTTGCTGACCATTACCGTCTCAGACATGAGGCGGGTGGGGGCCGTGCTCGCCCTGACGATGGCGGTGGTTCTCGGGTCGCTTCCCTCGGCGGGGGCTCAGAGCACCGAGATCGCGGACGGCTTCATCAACGGCCGTGAGCACGAGGTTCGCGTGCGCTCCGTGCTGGGCAAGGTGCCCAAGGAGGCTGGAAAGATCAACCGCACCGCCCGTGCGACCGCCGAGCTGGCCATCGCCTCGTGCGACCCTACGCAGGTGGCGGCCCTCGGCCGAAAGGTCCCGACCACCGGTCGAGATGGTGACGACCCGGCGGTATGTGTTGTGGTCGACGCACCGAGCGACAAGAAGCCCGACCGGCTGATGCTCGGCCCGGCCCGCCTGACCGGCAGCGAGCTCGAGCTGATCGCCCTGCGAAGTGCTCGACGCGGCCGCAAGGCGGTGGCGGCGCAGCTCTCCGACAATGGCGAATCGATGTGGGCGTTCCACGCGACCCAGGTTGGCGAGGAGGACCTCGCCTTCACACTCGACGGCGACGTGGTCGACCTCGCGCCGGTCGGTGAGAACGGCGGCACGATCCTGAGCGGGCTGGCGATCGTGCTCCGAGACTTCACGAAGGATGAAGCGGCAAGGCTTCGCAAGCTCATCAAGCAAGCGACGCAGGAGGAGATCATCGAGCTGGCCCGTGAGGCGTCGCTCTCGCGCAGCGCACGGACGCTCTTCGCCAGCAATAACCCGCACATCCGCGACAAGGCGAACTTCGCCGAAGACTGTCCCTTGCCGGAGTCCGACGACACGTTCGTGCTCGGTTGCTACGACAGCAACAGCGCCGACATCGCCATCCTGCGGATCGACCGACCTGACCTCGCCGGGGTTATGCCAGTGACCGCCGCGCACGAGATGCTCCACGCGGCATACCAACAGCTGGATCGCAAGACACGCAAGAAGGTCGGCACGATGATCGAACGCTTCCTCACCGAAGTCCCACAGCCCGACATCGAGACCGAGTTGGAGGCGTACAGCCCACGTGAGCGCGCGAACGAAGTGCATTCACTCATGGGTACCGAGGTGCGAGACCTGCCACCCGGGTTGGAGAAGTACTACGGGAAGTTCTTCGAGGATCGCGCCGCCGTGGTCACGTTGTTCGAGACCTACGAGGCCGTCTTCAAGGCGCTCGAGGTGCGATTCGTCACGCTCACCTACGAGTTGGCTGCTCTCGAAAGGGAACTCGGTGCGATCGAGGGCCAGGCCAACGCGGCTGGCAACGAAGCCGACACCCTGGCGAACCAGATCGATCAGCTCCGTGCGCAAGGGCGCATCGACGAGTCCAACGCTCTCGTGGGACCACAGAATGCGGCCGTCAACCGAGCGAACTCGTTGGGCGCCCAATACAACGCGCTTGTCGTGCAGTACAACGCGAAGGTCGCGGAGTTGAACGCGACCGGAATCAGCTTGAATGACCTCTACAGCGAGTTCAGCCCGAGTGAGGAGTAGCAATCGAATGACCGGAGTCCGAGGCTTCACATCCAAAGTTCGGTTCATCTGCGAGCTGGGGATGCTCGCTGGTTACGCGTACTGGGGCTTCAGCACGGGTGACGGTGCGTGGGGCTGGGTGCTCGGCATCGGCACACCGCTCCTGGTCGCGGCGATCTGGTGGGCGTTCGTAGCGCCCAAGGCGAAGTGGCCGGTCAGCACGGGTGTGCGCCTCGCGATCGAAGCGGTCCTGTTCGGCGGCGCAACCGTTGCGCTCATCGTGGCCGACGAGCCGGTGCTTGGCGCGGTGCTCGCCGTCGCCGCACTGCTCACCTCGCCAATCAATGCCACGACGGCGGGGACATGAGCAAGATTGCCGATCGGTACCGGCGTCGCGCCGACACGTTCGAGCGGTATGTGAGCGCCGTGGCCCCCGACCAGTGGACGAACCAATCACCGTGCGACGACTGGGACGCGCGGGGCGTCGTCGCGCACATCGTCGACATGCACGGCGTGATGTTGCGCCCGCTCGATCGCACGCTGAGTCCTGAACCATCAACCGACGACGATCCGTTGGCGGTCTTTCGCTCGGCGCGCAACGACGTGCAAGGGCTGCTCGACGATCCCGCGATCGCCGGGGGCGAATGCGAGTCGCCGGCCGGTCGCATGCTGGTGGAGGAGATGGTCGACCGAGTGGTGAGCGACGACCTCGTGCTCCACGGGTGGGATCTCGCCCGCGCCACCGGGCAGGACGACACGATCGACCCGGTCGACCTCGAGCGCATGTGGCCCGGTATGCAGGAGATCCCGGAGGAGATGCGCACCCCCGGCCACTTCGGACCCGGCGTCGTGGTGTTCGGCCCACTCGTTGAGGTGCCCGACGACGCGCCGTTGCAGGATCGGTTCCTCGGCCTCATTGGACGCGACCCCGGGTTCACACCGACGTCGTGATTTGCTACAGCGGCTGCATTGTACGGCCGTCGCTGAGGCGGATCGCGTGGCGGAGGTGCTCGTCGGCCTCGACGCGTGCGCCCGCCCACACAACCGACGCCTCGACTCTTCCTTCCACGACCGCGCCGTTGCCGATGACCGACTCGCCGCCCGAGACCATCAAGTTCGCGGCCAGGTAGCGCAACGGCGTGCCGCAATCGATGAAGCTCGCCCGCGTGGGCACGAGCTCGAGGGCACCAGCGTCGAGTGCCGGACGCCAGCGCTCGGTGTAGAGGTCGGCCGGTCGATCGGAGAGGTCACGCACCGCGGACCATGGCATCACGCACGCGCCCGCGTACTGCCATATTCCGTCGAAGTCGGGCTCGTGCTCGTTGAAACTTACGAGGAGTCGAATCCGCTCACCGTCCCAGCCGTCGACGAATGCCGAAAGATCGGGTGCAGTCAACGCGTCCACGTTCGTGACGAGCACAGGCTGATCTGCGATCCAGTCCCGCAGCCGACCGAGCGCGCCCGCGGTACCCAGCCGCTCGTCGCGCTCGACCGACACATGCACACCCGGCGCGTGCGCGGCCAGATGCTCTTCCATCTGGTCGCGGTGCGCGTGAACGTTTACTGCCGCGTCGGGCGTGACGGTGCGCACCCGCTCGAGCGCGAAGTCGAGCAGCGGGCGATTCCCAACCGGGCAGAGCGCTTTCGGCAGGAGTTCGGTGAGCGGTCGCAGCCGAGTTCCTTCACCGGCGGCGAGAATGATCCCCTTCACCCGAAGACCTCGACCTGCGCGCGGTGGCCGGGTGAGCGAGCTATCCGACCGTCGGAAGTGATCAAAACGATTTCGAGCGCTTCGGCTAGAGCCACGAACGCAGCGTCGTATGCCGTCAGGTTTGTGCGCAGCTCCCACATTCGGTCTGCGAGGTGGGTGTGCGGATAGCGCGTCAGGGCGAGGAGCTCGAAGTCGGAACGAAATTGCTCCGCGCTTGCTTCGTCGAGCTTGCCAGTGTTTACAAGTCGTCGGAGGGCGTGCAGGAATTCGACGTCGACGAGGTGAGGTGCGTGGAGGTCTCCGTCGTCCGCGAGGCGAGCGATGAGGGGTTCGTTTCTTGGTCTGGTGACGAGCGCGTCGAGGACTGCCGAAGTGTCGACGACGATCATGCGGGACGGTCGCGGCCGTCCCGCACCGCCGCAACGACGTCCATCCCTGTCACACCGGACCGGCGCGTGCCGGCGCGGGCCAGGACATCGGCAACGGGTGGTCGCGCGGCGACCCGCACAATCTCGTCGAGCACATAGTTGGAGAGCGAGACGCCCGCTGCTGCGGCACGGGCACGAAGTGCGCGGTGCACATCGTCGGGGACATTGCGGATCTGGATCACCTTGGCCATCCTCTGAGGGTACACACCCAAATTGGGTGTAGAGGACACATTCGGGAAAGGGGAGTCACGTGGGGCCGACCTATGCAATGTGCCAGAGTCGGTTCGTCGTTCCGTGATGCCTAGACGCACGAGGAGTGACAGGTGACCACAGCAGGCAGCGGCGATGCCCACCGGCCCGACTGGCTCGACGGTGGGTACTCGCCCGATGGTGCGACTCTGATCGAGGTGATCGACGCGCTCGAGGCCGAGGGGTACACCGGGCAGTTCATGGCGCGGGAGGGCGCGGTGGTGGAGTGCGCCACCTGTCACACGCTCACGCCGGCGCACCAGATGGTCGGCGGCCACCGGCTCTCTCGGCTCGAAGGCGCATCCGACCCCGACGACATGGTCGCGGTCGCCGCGCCCCGGTGCCCCAGCTGCGGCACGCGGGGCACGCTGGTGCTGAAGTTCGGGCCCCAGGCGTCGGCCGAGGACGCCGATGTGCTCCGGTGCCTGGACGTTCCGGCGGGTGCACCCGGAGGCGATTCAGTGTCCTGAACCTGGTCGCGCTCGCTGTTGGCGCCCGGGACGCTCGGGGCCGTCCCTTCGTCCCCGCTCGGCTGCGCACGATAGACACGCGGCGTGCTTCGGCGGATCGCATCCTTCTGCTTCCGGCATCGTCGGCTGACGATCCTGGTCTGGGTTGCCGTGCTGGTCGGGCTGACAGTGGTCTCGGGCAAGGTCGGCGACGACTACCAGGGCGGCTTCCGCCTCGAGGGCACCGAGTCGGCGCGGGCCCAGGATCTGCTCACCGTCACCTTCCCTGACCGCGCCGGCGACACCGGTCAGCTCGTGATCCGTGCGCCTGGCGGCATCGACCAGCCCCAAGTGCAGGCGCGCGTGGAGCGCGTGCTCGCGCGGATCGAGAAGGTCGATCGGGTCACCGGCAGCACGAGCCCGTATGAGCCCGAAGGTCTGTTCCAGGTGGCTCCGAAGCGTGACGTCGCGTATGCGGAGATCCAGTTCGCCGACCGCGCCACCGAGATCCGTGAGTACGTGGCCGAAGAGATCATCGACCTTGCCGACGCGGGCAGGAAGGTGGATGGCGCCATCTTCGAGATCGGCGGCCGCATGTTCGTGATCGACCAGTTCGGCGGCGCGTCCGAGACCATCGGGCTGTTCGCGGCGATGGTCATCCTTCTCATCGCGTTCGGCTCGTTGCTCGCGATGGGGCTCCCGATGCTGACGGCGATCTTCGGGATCGGGTGTGGGTTCGCCGTCGTCGCACTGCTGTCGAACCTCATGACGATGCCTGAGTTCACGACGCAACTTGCCGCGATGATCGGGCTTGGCGTGGGGATCGACTACGCGCTCTTCATCGTCACGCGCTATCGCCAAGGACTGCACGATGGGCTCGATCCCGAGCGTGCCGTCGTGCTCGCCATCGACACCGCGGGCCGGGCCGTGCTCTTCGCCGGCATGACCGTGGTCATCTCGCTGAGCGGCATGTTCCTGATGGGCGTCGACTTCATCAGTGGTCTCGGTGCCGGTGCCGCATCGACCGTGTTGGTGACGATGGCGGCATCGATCACGTTCGTGCCCGCGCTCCTTGGCTTCGTGGGCCACAACATCGACAAGCTGCGCATCCCCGGCCTCCACCGCCGCGAGAACGTCACGCGCGAGAGCGGCTGGTTCCGGTGGAGTCGCTTCGTGCAACGGCGGCCGTGGATCGCTGCACTCGCCGGATTGGCCGTGCTCGCGATCCTGGCGATCCCGTTCTTCTCGTTGCGCCTCGGCTTCTCCGACACCGGCAACAACCCAGTGACCGACACCACCCGTCGCGCCTACGACACGTTGTCCGACGGGTTCGGGCCGGGCTTCAACGGACCGCTGATCCTCGCGGCGCGCACGCCCGATGGTCCGGAGTCACTCGAAACTTTGGCACAGCGACTCGGCGAGGTGGCGGGTGTGGAGCGGGTCGGGCCGATCTTCCCGAGCGCCGACCAGAAGGTCGCGGTCATCCAGGTGATCCCCGAGACCTCTCCGCAGAGCGAGAAGACCCAGGAGCTCATCGACCGGCTGCGCGCCGACGTGATCCCCACCGTGCTGCGCGG
The DNA here is from genome assembly GCA_945889545.1 of Bifidobacterium breve. Taxonomy (GTDB): domain Bacteria; phylum Actinomycetota; class Acidimicrobiia; order IMCC26256; family PALSA-555; genus SHVJ01. The sequence continues at coordinate 9,845 of CAMDCC010000070.1, forward strand.
CACCAGCGCGCGCGTCGATGTCGGCGGCATCACGGCGGGCGGCGTTGATGTGACCGAGACACTGTCGGCCCGCCTTCCCGTGTTCATCGGCGGAGTGCTCGGCTTCAGCTTCCTGTTGCTCCTCGCGGTGTTCCGCTCGGTGCTCGTACCGATCAAGGCCGTCGTGATGAACCTGCTCTCGATCGGGGCGGCGTATGGCGTGGTGGTGGCCATCTTCAACTGGGGTTGGTTCTCAAATGTGCTCGGCACACACGGCACCGGACCGATCGAGCCGTTTGTTCCGATGATGCTCTTCGCCATCGTGTTCGGGCTCTCGATGGACTACGAGGTGTTCCTACTGTCGCGCATCCGCGAGGAGTACGACCGCACCGGCGACAACGCGCTGGCGGTCGCCGACGGGCTCGCAGCGACCGCCAGGGTGATCACCGCGGCTGCCGCCATCATGGTGATGGTGTTCGCGAGCTTCGTGTTGGGCGACGTGCGCGTGATCAAGCTCTTCGGGATCGGGCTCGCCACGGCGATCTTCATCGACGCAACCGTCGTGCGCATCGTGCTCGTGCCGGCGACGATGGAGCTGCTCGGAAGGGCCAACTGGTGGTTCCCGCGCTGGCTTGAGTGGATCCCACGTCTTCACGTGGAGGCCGAGCCCGACCTCGAAGCCGAGCTCCTCGCTGAGCAGGCTCGGGACGCTCCCCGCTAGACGACGCACGACTGGCATCCTTGGGCGTGGCCGGATCCCCCGAAGCGCCCAACTTGCCGTCCGCTGGCGCGCGGCCGTTGTGGGTCTGGGGCCTGGTGACGTGGCTCGTGATCGTCGTGGTGTCGGCGTTCGTGGTCGTGGACTTCCGCGGACCGACTCCGTTGGGGAAGAGCGCACCTCTCAACGAGTTCTCCGAGGGGCGCGCTCGGGCGCACCTGGAGAAGATTGCGCGGGCCACGCACCCACCGGGCTCGTTCGAGTACGCGGAGGTGCGGGAGTACCTCGTCGACGCCCTGAGCGACCTCGGCTTCGAGGTGCAGGTCCAGGTGACGACGATGGACGATGTCGCCACGCTCTCGAACGTGCTCGGCCGACTGGAGGGTCGGTGTGACACCGACGACGCGGTGCTGTTGAACACGCACTACGACAGCGTGCCGACCGGTCCTGGTGCGGGCGATGCCGGTGCTGCTACTGCTGCTCTGCTCGAAACGGCCCGCGCGCTCACGGAGAGCAAGCCCCTCTGTAATGACGTGATCGTGCTCCTCAATGGCGCGGAGGAGAGTGGTCTCGCGGGCGCCGAGGCGTTCATCGCGCGTCACGAGTGGGTCGATGACGTGATCTCGGTGGTGAACCTCGACGCTCGCGGTGGCACCGGACCGCTCATCTTTGGCGAATGGGGCGAGGTGAGTCCGGACCTCCTCCGAGAGGTCGACGACGTGGTGCCGCGCTTCTTCACCAACTCGTTGCTCAACGACGCTACGGGTCGCGTCAACAACCAC
>CAMDCC010000071.1 GCA_945889545.1 Bifidobacterium breve
CGACCGCTCTCTACTCGTGCGACGACCACCTCGATCTCTCGGCGGTGCCGCCCGGGCTCTGGGAGTCGCGCCTGCCGCGCGCCGAGGCCGAGCGCGGTCCGCGCGTGGTCGACCGCGACGGCAAGTCGGTGTGGGTATGCGAAGACCGCGTGATCGGGGTCAGCGGATCGGCCTCAGCGAGCGAGTCCACGAAGAAGCTGAGTGCGATCGGACGGGCGGGCATCGAAGACGACGGCTACCGCGCCGGCACACCGAAGCTCCGGCTCGACGACATGGACCGCGATGGCCTGTGGGTCTCGGTGATCTACGGACCTGCCGCGTTGGGTCTCCCGATCCAGGACCCCGCGCTGCAGAACGCCTGCTTCGCGGCATGGAACGACTGGGCCGTCGAGGAGTTCAACGCGGTCGCCCCCGATCGGCTGTGCGCGCTCGCTTTCCTTCCCAACCAATCGCCCGAAGCCGCCGCGGCCGAGCTCGAGCGTGCCGCGTCGATCGGGCACCGTGGCGCGATCCTCGACGCTTTCAGCGCCGACATCGGTGACCCGGCCTGGGACCGCCTGTGGGCCGCAGCCGAGCACACCGGCCTACCGATCAGCTTCCACATCAAGGGCGGCTCGTGGTCCGGGCTCAGCTACCGGTTGGGCAAGTGGCAATCGGCCGCCTTCGCCTCGATCATGCCCCTGCAGTTCGACGAAGCGCTGGCGACCATGGTGTTCTCCGGCGCGCTCGAGCGGCACCCCGGCTGCAAGCTGGTGCTGGCGGAGGCGGGCATCGGCTGGTTGCCGTACTTCTTGGCCCGCATGGACCTGGAGTGGCACGCACTCCGCGACAAGATCGCCGGGTCGATCGAGACGCCGCCCAGTGAGCTGTTCCGTCGCCAGGTGATCGCTACGTTCGAGGAGGAGGCACTCGGCCCCCAGCTCATCCCGCTGCTCGGCGCCGACTCGTGCATGTGGGCATCCGACTACCCGCACACGGACAGCACCTTTCCGAACTCACGGCACGCGATCGAGGAAACACTGGGTGTGCTCCCTGAGGGCGACCGCCGCAAGATGACCGCAACGAACTGCGCCCGGCTGTATGGCTTCGCTCATGAGTCCTGAGTCCGCGGGTACGGTCCACGGACAAGTCGCGGGCTTCGACCACGTGTCGCTGCCGATGCAGCACACCGACGCCATGGTCGCCTTCTACCGAGCACTCGGATTGCAGGTTGCGGAGCATCCCCACGTGGTGTCCGTCTATGCCGGCGACCAGATGATCAACCTGCACCGTCCCGAAACCTGGCCGAAGAAGGGGTTCACGCTGCGGGCGCTCGCGGCGACCCCGCCGTGCGGTGATCTCTGCTTCGTGTGGGACGGAACCACCGAGTCGTTGCACGCACTGTTGGACGCAGCCGGAGCCGAAATCATCGAAGGGCCGGTGGCGCGAGAAGGTGGTCGTCGGGCGAGCGCATCGAGCGTGTATGTGCGCGATCCCGACGGGAACCTCGTCGAGTTCATGATCTATGACTGACACCCTCATGATCCCAAGGCAGTGGGACGATATGACCTCGGCGTGGATGACCACCGCGCTCGCGGGACACCACCCGGGCGCTGAGGTCGCCGACGTCACGCTGTTGCTGGTCGACGACGGAACCAACCGGCGAGCTCGGATCGGCCTGACGTATGCAGCCGGCGCCGGTCCCGCAACCGTGTTCGCGAAGGCCGAGTCCGACGCGCCCGGTCGTCGTGAGATCCATGCCCGCAACGGGAACCTCTTCAACGAGCCGCGCCTGTTCAGCTCGGGAGTTTCTCTGCCCGTTGATCATCCCGTCGTGTACTCGACCGTCATCGACGAGCCCGGTCTCGACTACATGCTCGTGATGGAGGACCTCCTCGCCCGCGGTGCCGACCCGCGAGACGCAACGCGGCCGATGACCGTAGATCAGGTTGCGCGCGGGCTCTGCGGGCTGGCCCGTCTCCACAGCCAGTACTGGAACGCGGTCCAGGACCACGCGACGCTCGCCTGGGTGCAACCGTTCGTGCCGAGCGAGGGGTGGCAAGCGCCGATGCGGGCGATCCTCCCGATGGGGCTCGAACGCGCGGGCGACGTCGTCCCCGCCGCGGTCACCGCGCTGAGCGTCGACGAGCTCGTCGGTGAGATGTGGGCCCGGTCCGTCGGCACCCTCACCACCGGGCCGCAGACCTTGCTGCACGGCGACCCCCATATCGGCAACACGTACCTCCTCCCCGACGGGGAAGTTGGCTTCCTCGACTGGCAGGTCGTGCGCACCGGGAGCTGGTCGCACGACGTGGGGTACTTCCTCCAGGGCGCGCTCACGGTGGATGACCGGCGCGCCACCGAAGCCGACCTCGTCGAGGAGTACCGCGGTTGCCTCGACGTTCCGGAGGACGAGCGACCATCGCCCGAGGAAGCCTGGATGCGCTACCGCACGTCGCCCGCTCATGGGTTGATCGTCTGGCTCGCGACCATCAGCGGCAACGTGCAGACCCGGGCGGTCAGCCTCGCCCTCGTCGAGCGGTACGCGGCCGCGTTCGTGGAGCTCGACACTCCCGGCGCCCTCGACGCGATCGGCGCCTAATCATCAACAGTCTTGGGAGTCCAGATGCCCGCTGACATCGTCATTCGTGGCGGAACGGTCTACGACGGGACGGGCGCGCCCGGCCGCGCTGCCGACGTAGCGATCAGCGACGGTGTGATCCGTGAGATCGGGCCGAACCTGCGCGGCAACGTTGAGCTCGACGCGTCGGGCTGCGCCGTCGCACCCGGCTTCATCGACATCCACACCCACTATGACGCGCAGGTCTTTTGGGATCCAGCGCTCCGGCCCACGTCGTGCCACGGTGTCACCACGGTCGTCGCCGGCAACTGCGGCTTCACCATCGCGCCGACGCGCGCCGAACACCACGACGTGATCGTGCACACGCTCGAGAACGTCGAGGACATGGACCCCGCGACCCTGGTAGCCGGAGTCCCCTGGGAATTCGAGACGTTCCCCGAATACCTCGCCGCGGTCCGCCGCCGCGGGACCCTGCTCAACTTCACGGCATACATCGGCCACTCCGCATTGCGCCTCTACGTGATGGGCGATGCCGCCTACGAGCGCGCGGCCACGACCGAAGAGATCGAGCGCATGTGCGAGCTCGTGCGCGAGGCGCTCGATGTCGGTGCCGCGGGGTTCTCGACGAGCTTCTCGTTCGCCCACCGGGGCGTGGATGGCAAGCCGGTACCGAGTCGCTTCGCCGAGGTCGACGAGGTTCATGCGCTGTTCGAGGCGGCGGGTCAGGCAGGCAAGGGCGTCATTCTGATCACACCGGGCAAGCAGTGCACCTATGCCGATGTGTACGAGTGGCAATTGCGCGTCGGACGTCCGTTCACCTACCCGTTGTTCGCCAGTCCGGGCGGGAAGCACCTCGAGCCCGTTGGGCTGCACGAGAAGGGCCTGGCTCGCGGGGCCAACGTCTGGCCGCAGGTCACGCCGCGGCCGCTCACGATGCAGTTCACGATGGCCGACGCGTACAACCTCAACGTCGGCACGGTCTTCGGCGAATTGATGCAGGGGGACCGTACGGCGCGCATCGCCGCCTACGGCGATCACGAGTGGCGAGCGCGTGCCGCCGCCGACCTCGACAAGGCACCGATGCCACCGCGCTGGGAGACCTTCGAGGTCTCCGAATCGCACGGGTTCCCCGAGCTCCAGGGTCGGCGCGTGAGTGAGCTGGCAAACGAGCGAGGTATCAGCCCACTCGACGTGATGTGTGAGCTCGCCATCACCGAAGATCTCACGACGCGCTTTCGGGCATACATCGCGAACGACGACGTCGAGGCGGTCGGCAAGCTGCTCACGCACGAGCACGTCGCGCTCGGCCTCTCGGATGCGGGCGCGCACGTCGATCAGCTCTGCGACGCACCGCTTGCAACAGACCTGCTGGCCCGGTGGGTACGCGAACGTCAGCTCATGCCACTCGAGCAGGCGGTGCGCAAGCTCACGGGTGAGCCGGCCGACATGTTCGGCTTCGCCCGTCGCGGGTATCTTCGCGAGGGGTATTGGGCCGATGTGTGCGTGTTCGATCCGGATACAGTCGACCCTGGGCCGATGCGGCGCGTGCGCGACTTCCCCGCCGACGGCGAGCGACTGACCTCCGAGGAGCCGATCGGCGTGCGGCATGTGTTGGTCAACGGCACCCCGATCCGTCGCGATGGCGCGCAGGTCGAATCACATGACGAACTCCCCGGCGTGCAGCCCGAGATCGCCTGACTGGTGATGACCCGATGACGATGAAGGGACACGACGAGCTGCGTATTGGGCGAACGATCGCCGATTCGACACCCTCCTTCCACGCTCCAACGAAGCCGCCGGAGGGTGCGCCCAACGTGGTGTTGGTCGTGCTGGACGACACGGGCTTCGCGCAGCTCGGCTGCTTCGGTTCCGATATTGAGACCCCCGCAATCGACGGCCTCGCCGGCGGCGGCTTGCGGTACAACCGCTTCCACGTGACGGCGCTGTGCTCACCGACGCGCGCGTGCATCCTCACCGGGCGGAACCACCATTCCGTAGGGATGGGCTTCCTCACCGACGTCCCGACCGGCTTTCCCGGCTACAACGGTCGCATTCCCACGAGCGCAGCAACCCTCCCGCGCATCTTGCGCGACGTCGGGTACAGCACGATGGCCGTCGGCAAGTGGCACCTCGCGCCGCGATGGGACCTCACTGCGTCGGGTCCGTTCGACCGATGGCCGCTAGGTCTCGGATTCGAGCGTTACTACGGCTTCCCCGGCGGCGACACGAACCAGTACTCGCCGAACCTCGTCCGCGACAACCACTTCGTCGACCCTCCGCGAACACCCGACGAGGGCTACCACCTCACTGAGGATCTCGCCGACGAGGCCATCCGGATGATCGGGGCGCAGCAGCAGTCAACGCCGCATCGCCCCTTCTTCCTCTACTTCGCGACAGGCGCGATGCACGCGCCGCACCAGGCACCGTCCGAGTGGATCGAGCGCTACCACGGTCGCTTCGACGACGGCTGGGACGCGTGGCGCGAGCACACCTTCGACCGTCAGCGAGAGTCAGGGATCGTGCCGCCCGACACCGTCTGCACCGAGCGTCCGCGCGGGCTGGAACGGTGGGACGACCTCCCGGCCGAGAAGCGCCGCCTCTTCGCACGCCAGATGGAGGTGTTCGCCGGATTCCTGTCCCACACTGATCATCAGATTGGTCGCGTGCTGCGACACCTGGAGGAGCGCGGGATCCTCGACGAAACGCTCGTGATCCTGTGCTCCGACAATGGCGCGAGCGCCGAGGGCGGCCTGCACGGGTCCTTCAATGAGCATGCCTGGGCCTTTGCACAGGAAGACGATCTCGACGTCGCGCTCGCCCGCATGAGCGAGCTCGGTGGCCATCGCGCCTACAACCACTACTCGTGGGGTTGGGCATGGGCCGGCAACACCCCACTGCGTCTCTGGAAGCGGTACACGTGGCTCGGTGGCGTGCGCACGCCGCTCATCGTGCACTGGCCGAATGGCATCGCAGCACGGGGCGAAGTTCGCTCGCAGTTCTGTCATGCGATCGACCTGGCGCCGACCGTGCTCGAGGCGGCAGGCGTTGACGTTCCAACGGTTGTCGGAGGGCACGAGCAACAGCCGATGCACGGCGCGAGCCTTTTCGCGACGTTCCGCGACGCCACGGCTCCTGCGGCTCGCGACACGCAGTACTTCGAGATGCTCGGCTCGCGCGCGATCGTTCACGGCCGCTGGAAGGCGACGACCGACCACGTCTCGCAGGGCGTGCCCGACGAGGAGCGTCTGCTCGACGGCAGTCGAGACTTCGAGACCGACCACTGGGCCGTATTCGACCTCGAGGCCGACTTCTCCGAAGCCCACGACCTGAGTGCCGATCATCCCGAGATCGCCGCGTCCCTGGAGGAGCGCTGGTGGCGCGAGGCCGGAGAGTTCGCCGTCCTGCCACTCGACGATTCGCTCATCGGGCGGGTGGTCGCCATGGAGCCGTCTCCGCACCCGACGCGTCCGAGCTGGGTATTCCACCCGGGTGGCGCGCCGATCGCGGAGGAAGCGACGCCCTCACTCACCGGTGGTTTTGTCCTGCGCGCCGACGTCGAGCTCGCCGAAGGCGCGCCCACCGGAGTCCTGTGCGCGCAGGGCGACTGGACGAACGGCTGGGTGTTCCTCGCGCTCGAGGGCGAGCTGCACTGGATGATGAACCGCTTCGGCGTACCCCACCGGATCGCGGGCGGAATGATCCCCGATGGCGCTCGCGAACTCGCCGCCCACTACACGCGCGAGCCCACTGGCGGCGGTCCGGTGCGACTGCTCGCCGATGGCGCGGTGCTCGGCGAGGCCCGCCTCGACGTAGACCTGCCATTCCGTTGGCAGGTCGGGGGCGCTCCCCTGCGCGTCGGCCTCGACGCGGGGTTCCCCGTGACCGACGACTACGAAGCGCCGTTCCCGTTCTCTGGCAGGATTCAGCGCATCACCTTCGAGGTACCACGCCTCACCTTCTTCGATGCCGACGCCGACGTTCGCTCGGCTCTCGCGTCGGAGTGACGGACATGAAACGCCACGACGAGCTCATCGATGCGGCTCGGGCCGAGACCGGGCTCGACGACTTCGGCGACGACTCGCTCAAGGAGGGCCTCGAAGTTCTGGTCCGCGCGCTGCGAGAGGAAGCCAACCTCAACGCCGGCGGCGAGATGGTGCTGGAACTCCTCATCACCGGGTACCTCAGCCAGCGCCTCCAGATCGAGGATTGGTACCGCCGACACCCCGAGATCGACGACGAGCCGATCGCCGCGCCGCTGTTCGGGCTCGGGCTTCCGCGCACGGGCTCGACCGCGTTGTCGTGCTTGCTGGGCGAAGACCCCGCGACCCGATCACTGCGGCGGTGGGAGTCGTCACAGCCGTGTCCTCCCCCGTCGACGGTCGAGGGGCCTGATCCGAGGATCGCCAAGACCGAGGCCGAGTACGAGCTGCAGCAACAGGCGACGCCGCGGATGCTCGCACTCGTGCCCACGACCCCCACCTCACCGTTTGAGTGCCAGGAGCTCATGGGGCTCGACTTCAAGTCGCACTTGTTCCAGGCCTTCGCCTACGTGCCGTCGTACTCGAGGTGGCTGCTCAACGCCGATCTCACGTCGACGTACCGCTACGAACGCCGAACACTGAAGCTCCTCCAGTGGGGCTGCCCGGCGTTGCCCTGGCGCCTGAAGTGCCCGACGCACCTCCTCTTCCTGCCGTACCTCGACGCCGCGTTCCCCGACGCGAAGTTCGTGATGACCCACCGTGACCCCACCGACGTGATGCTCTCGGTCGCCGACGTCTACGCCGAGGTCGCGAAGATGTTCAGTGACGACATCGATCGGCGCTATCTCGGCCAGCTCAACGTGGAGCACTGGTCCATCGGTATGGAACGTGCGCTCGCGTTCCGCGACGCCGGAGCCGACGATCGCTTCTACGACATCGACTTCCGCGCGATGCAGCGCGACCCTGTGGGCGAGGTTCGCGGCCTGTACGAATGGTTGGGTGAGCCTGTGACCGATGAGTTCGAGGCGGGGATGCGGCGCTGGTGGCGCGAGAACGCAGAGAACCGCGAAGGCCACGATCCGCCGGACCCTGAGGTCTTCGGGATCGATCCCGACGCCGTGCGGCCGCTGTTCGCCGACTACGTGGCTCGCATGTCGCGATGGACCAGAACGGGAGAAGGAACGTGACGATCGATCTGACGGGTGGACTTCCCGCCTCGCGCGAGGACGTGCTCGCCAAGCGTCCCGCCGAGCCCAACATGCGAGACGCCGTGAACATGTGGGTGTCCGACGACCGCGGCGAGATCGGCCTCCCGCGTTTCGCGGTGGAGGCCGTGGCCTCCCAGTGGGACAAGCACGACCTCCAAGTGAACGTTGCGCTCGCCGACGGGCGCGTCTTCCGGCTGCGCGGCCCATTCCCCTCGATGCCGGCGACCGGGGCCGACGGCCGGGCGTCGGTGTTCGGCGCGGGCCCGCTCGTCTTCCACTGCGTCGAGCCGTTCCGCGTCTGGACCGCCGAGTTCAACGGCACGGCGACCGAGACATCGGCCGAAGCACTCATCGCCGGCGACCACGATGGCCCCCGCGTCGACCTCGCATTCACCGTCGAGGCCACCATGGCCGTCCCACCGTGGATCCAGGGAACCCTGTTCCCGGAGGCAGCCGAGATGCTGGCCACCTCGGTCGAGGGCAAGCTCATGGGGGGTCCCCGCTACGAACAGCTCTTCCGCGCCACCGGGAACGTGCGCGTCGGCGCCGAGGAGCACCCGTTCACCGGCAGTGGGCTGCGCATCCGCCGACAGGGCATCCGCGACGTCACCGAGTTCTGGGGTCATTGCTGGCAGTCGGCGTTGTTCCCGAGCGGCCGCGCCTTCGGCTACATCGCCTACCCGCCGCGCCCCGACGGCACCGAGTCGTACAACGAGGGCTACCTCTTCATGGGCGAGGGTGAGGGCGAGGGTGAGGGCGACGGTGAGCTCATCCCGGCGAAGGTGCTCAAGGCGCCGTGGCTCCACAGACTGGTCCCCAAGGGCGACGACGCCTCATTCGTGTTCGAGTCCAAGCTCGGCGTCACTCGGATCGAGGGCGAGACGGTCTTCTCGACGTTCGAGATGGGCCTGCCCGAGTACCCGCAGTTCCCCCTTCTCTTCCAGGGCGGTGTGCGCTACCGCTGGGATGGAGAAGAGACGTACGGCATGCTCGAACGCTCGTCGATGCGGGACCGGGTCGAAGGGATCTAACGCCGTGTCAGACAACGTTTGCCCGGCTCCCGTGCCGTCACTCAGAGCCGGCGATCGGGGACGTTCGTGAGCGGCTCTCCACCGGGTTCAGGAGGCAGCACGACCTTGCCGCTCCTTGACCTCGACATCGACGTCACAGCCAAGCAGGTACAGCAGCGCCATGAGCTGGCGCAGAGACTTCGTGTAGTTCGTCGGGTCGAGAAGACGGTAGAGCTGAGTCGGAGACGTTCCAAGCGATCGCGCGACCTCACGAGTCGAGAGCCCGGACCTGTCGAAGCGTGTTCGCGCCTCCTGGGTAAGCCGGTACAGAGCGAGATCAGCCATGTACGACGGGTCCTCGTTGTACTCAAGGACGGCGTCGACATGCACGCTGCCCTCGGCGCCTGAAGCGAGCCGAAACGTAAAGCCCTCGCCACCGAGCTCTGGGTCCACGAATGCCTCCGCAACCCGATCGCCGGCGGATGGAGCCGGGTCGGCCTTGGCATAGGGAAAGACGAAGTCCCGCCTCCGCGTTCGGACCTCGAAGAGGTGCCTGCGATTGTTGGCCTCCACGCTCAGAACTTTCATAGCCTTCCCTCTTCCACAAGTTCGCTCAGAAGTCGCTGGATGCGTGCCGACGCTTGTCCCTTCATGGGCTGCCAGTTGTCGAGATCCCACTTCACGACGAGCGTCCCGTCTCGATACACGTGCACGTGCCGCGGGCTGTGGTCACCCGCCCACGCAAGGAAGACGAAGCCACCGCGACGGATTTTTGGCACTACAAGATGATACCGTGCAAGGTAACAGCAATGCCGGTCGGCCGCGCTGCCGAAGTGCCGTTCGGGGGCACGCAAACGTTGGCTGACGCTCAGCCCCCGGCCCGTTCGAACACCGGTGGGAGCCACGCGCCGATCCGCTTGAACGCCTCAGCCGCCGCTGGCAGGTTGAAGTTGACGAACCCGTGGGGCTGGCCGAGGTAGCAGACCTCGTCGACCTCTACCCCCGCGTCGCGCAGCCGAGCGGCATACGCCCGCCCCTCGTCCCTCAGGAAATCGCATCCGCCCAGCACGACGATCGCCGGCGGGAGGTCGGCGAGGCTCGGCGCGTGCAGGGGCGCGGCGAAAGGATCCTTGCTGATGTCGCGCCCTGCTGAATAGAGCCCCCAGATCATGTCGCCCCCCTTCTTCGTGAGCACGATCCCCTCGAACTCCGTGCGGGACGGGAAATCCGTCGCGTTGCCGTCGACACCGGGGTAGATCAGCACCTGGGCCGCTAGCGGCACATCGGTGTTGCCGCGAAGCCGCAGTGTGACTGCCGCGGACATGTTCCCGCCGGCACTCTCCCCGGCTACCGCGACCTGACTCGACGACACACCGAGCTCTTCGGCATGCGCGAGAGCCCAACGCGTGACCGTCTCGCAGTCGTCGAGCCCGGCCGGGAACGGGTGCTCGGGCGCCAACCGGTACTCGACCGAGATCACCACCGCATTCGTGGCATGGGTGAGCTCGCGCGCCACGTTGTCCATGAGCCCGATGCTGCCGATGCAGTGCGCGCCGCCGTGGAAGTAGACGATCAGTCCCGTCGGTGGCCCATCGTTGCGATAGAAGCGCACAGGGATGCCCTCCACCACGTCGTCGTGGACGTGCGCGATGTCCTGAGACGGCGGTGCTCCGACCGGGCCGCGAGCAAGCTCGAAGATCTCAGGCGAGTACTCCTCGATCGGCTGACCGGACCACGGGTTCGCCTCAAAGTACGCGACGGCGGCCGGGTCGAGCACGCCCTCATCCACTGCCTGATTGTCTGCCTGATCGGGGCTCATCTCGGGTGACTCCTCTGTTCTGCTCAGCGTACGGTTCGGAAGAAGTTGCGTACGTCGTCGACGAAGAGCTCGGGCTGCTCCATCGCGGCGAAGTGCCCGCCGCGGGGTTGCTCGGACCAGTAGGTGACGTTGTAGCGCTGCTCGACCCATGCGCGCGGGAAGGCGATCACTTCCTTGGGATAGCACGCGACGCCGGTAGGAACACTCACGAACTCCGGTGCTCCCTGTTCGGCGTGGAAGAGCTCCCAGTACAACCGGGCCGACGACGTGATGGTCTGCGTCACCCAGTACATCATCACGTTGGTGATGAGCTGATCGCGCGTAAACACGCTCTCGGGGTCGCCGTCGCAGTCGCTCCACGCACGGAACTTCTCCACGATCCATCCGAGGAGGCCGGCGGGTGAGTCGTTGAGTGCCATACCCAGGGTTTGTGGCTTCGTCATTTGCTCTTGCGCGTAGCCCGCCTCTTCACGCGTGAACCTCGCCATGGCGGCGAGCCGGGCCTTGTCCTCGTCAGAGAGCGGGATCGACTCCTCGGGACGCTCCGCCAGCGCCATGTTGAGATGGATCCCCGCGCAGTGCTCGGGGTCGAGCGCGCCGATCCTCGTGGTGACCTGCGAACCCCAATCGCCGCCCTGGGCGCCGTAGCGCGGGTAGTCGAGTCGGCTCATCAGCTCACTGAACGCCGACGCGATGCGCCACGTATCCCAGCCGCGCG
>CAMDCC010000072.1 GCA_945889545.1 Bifidobacterium breve
CGGAGGCCAGGGCTTCGGGTGGGGCCCCGGCTTGGAGCTCGATGATCTCGTGGGCGACAACGTCGGCCATGACCAGCGCGTCGGCGAGCTGGTCATCGTCCAGGCCACCAGGACGATCGAGGTAGATGTCGAGTGCGCCGAGCCGGATCGCCCCGATCTGGAGGGGGAATCCGAAGATGGCTTGCACTCCGGCCGCGACCGCCGGCGGCGTGAACGCGGGCCACCGGGGGGTGGCCGGGTTCGCGAGGGAAGGCTCGAAGATGGGTCGGCCCAAGCGGTAGGAGTCGAGGCACGGCCCTTCGCCCAACGTGAACTGGAGCTCCTCGATAACGCCCATCGTGGCGTTGGAGCTGCCGAGGGTGCCGCGGTGGCCCCCGTCGACCATGAGCATGATCCCGGCACCGGTGACCGTGAGCACGCTCACGCAGGCGCTGACGAGCCGGGCGCCCGAGCCGTGGCCGGCGGCGCGGTCGTCGGCCAGGCCACGGAAGATCTCGAGGAGCTGTGTCTGCTGCACGCCGGAACCCTTCCTCGGAGCCACGTCGAGACTGACGACACACGACGCAACGAGGTCTGGGTTGGCCGACGGAAGACGCATGATCCGCCGTCTTGGAGCGTACTTCCCGTCAGCGGCGGGGGAACAGCGTTTCAGGCGGTGGGAACGAGGTCGACCGCGGGCTCGAGGCGGTGGGCGAAGCGTCGCAATGTGCCCAACAGCGCAGTGCCGGTGATCAGCACGAGGATGGCGTTGCACAGCGCACCTGCGGCGTCCCATCCAAACGAGGTTGCGACGTAGTACGACCAGTAGTGCTCCGCGGTGCCGACAATGCCGAGGCCGGGTCGCCAGAGCGTGGCGCCCTTGCCTTGTAAGAATGGCCACGCCCAGAGGTTCATCACCGCGCCATACGCGAAGCCCCAGCACCACGCGAAGCCGGCGACGACGAACGCCTCGGCGCGCGCCGGAAGGCGCGCGCTCAAGCGGCCGAGCAGTCCGGCCGTCCCACCCATCCACGACAACGCGAGCATCTGGAACGGAAGCCACGGACCGATGCCGCCGGTGACGACGGCCGACGTGGCCATCGCGGTGATGCCCATCAGCACGCCGAACCGCGGACCGAAGGCAACGCCACCGAGGATCACCAGGAAGAAGATGCCGGCGTTGTTGCCAGGAAGGTCGACGAGGCGCAGCAGGGCGGCGCTTGCGGCGAGCACGCCGAGCACGGCGACGACGGCGCCGTTCATCGTGCCGCGCCGAACCTCGAGCGACACCGCCCCCACCACGAGCGCGCCGATGGCCGCGGCCCACAGCGGCGCGTCGCCGGCGTGCGCAGCACCGGGGAACGCGTCGGCTGGAAACCAGAACGGGTACAGGAACGCGGCGACACCCACGAGCACCATGAGCACGTAGACCATCACCGTGGGGATGCGAGTCGGGACGCGGCTCTGAACGCGGCTCTGAACGCGAATCTGGACCCGGAGCGGTCGATCGATCACGGCTGCTGCGTCCTCGCGAGGGCGATCTCGACGTCGGTCACCGTGAGGAACGGTGGCAACACGCGTAGTACCTGTGGCGCGTACAGCGACCCGGCGAGCACTGCGCGCGCGGGTCCCTCGACGATCACCTCACCGTCGCCGAGCACGATCACTCGCGTTGCACATTGCGCCGCGAGCTCGATGTCGTGCGTAGCAAGCACCACTGCGCCGCCCGCGGCGGCATGCTCCTTGACCGCACGCTCGAGCGCGTTCCTCGACGCGGCATCCATACCTCGGGTTGGTTCGTCGAGCATCAGCACTTCGGCACCGCCCACAGCCACCGCGGCGATCGCGATCCGCTGGCGCTCGCCGCCGGCAAGGGATCGCGGGTGGCGATCGGCCAGGTGCGCGATTCCGAGGCGCTCGAGCCATGCTTCGACCGCGGCGTCGTCACGGCGCCCGAGGAGCCGCAGCGTCTCGGCCACCTCCCGGCGCACGGTGGGCGCGAACAACAGACTGCCGGGATCTTGCGGTACGTAGGCAACGGTGCCCGAGCCATCGACCTTTCCACGCGACGGTTCGACGAGTCGCGCGAGTGCCCGCAGCAATGTGGTCTTTCCAGCACCGTTGCGACCGAGCAGCGCGACTACCTCACCCTGGCCGATGTCGACCGTCGCGTTCGTCAGTGCGCGCTGGGCACCCAGCATGACCTCGAGGTTGACTGCGCGCACCAACAGATCGCCTCGCACGGCCGGTGCCGATTCACCAGGTGCAGATTCGTCGGGTGCTACACCGAGGAGCGGGTGCTTGATCGCGGCATCGCGCGCCTCGCGAACGGTGAGCGGGGCGGGATCCCAGCCGAGCAGCCGCCCGAGGCGGGTGACGGTCGGTGCACCGGCGTAGCCGGTCAACATCGTTCGCGGCGACGCCGGTGGTGTCGCGCGACCCCCATTCACGAGGACGGCGCGATCAGCGAGCGGCGCCGCCCGTTCGAGGCGGTGCTCCGCAATGACCACAGTGGTGCCGAGATCAGCGTTGAGCCGCGAGACCGCGGCCAACACGTCATCGGCGCCCTGCGGATCCAGCTGCGACGTGGGCTCGTCGAGCACGAGGGCGCTCGGTGCCGCAGCGAGCGCGCCGGCGATCGCCGCTCGTTGACGCTCCCCTCCCGACAACGTCGCCGGTGATCGGTCTCGCAAGTGCGCGATCCCGAGCGCGTCGAGCGTCTCTTCCACACGTCGACGCATCGCCTGCTCGGGGACGCCCAGGTTCTCGAGTACGAAGGCAACGTCGTGCTCGACCTGGTCGACCACGAACTGCGCTTCTGGATCCTGGCCCACGAAGCCGACGACGTCGGCGAGCTCGCGCGGATGATGCGAGCGCGTGCTCCGCCCGAACGCGACCACGTCGCCTGCGAATCGACCGCCCGACGAATGGGGGACGAGTCCGTTCGCACACCGCAGGAGCGTGCTCTTCCCGGACCCGGAGCTCCCAACCACGAGGAGGATCTCGCCCGGCGCCACCTCGAAGTCCACATCGCGCAGCGCAAGGTCGGCGTCGGGGTACGCGAACGACACCTGCCGGAACTCGATCGCGCTCATGCTGCGTCCACCGTTGCGGGGGTCGCTTGCCTGATCTTCGGTGCGGTGGTTGCAACCGTCGCCGGTTGACGGGCGCAGGGCGCCAACAGCGCCAGCAACGCCACGACGGGGAGCACATGCACCGTCGGCCAGAGCAACGGGTCGACCGGCCACCGCAGTGTGGCGTCGCCCACGAGGCTGACCACCCCCACCAGCACCGGGGCAGCAACCGCGACGGCGATGCACGCGAAGTCGGCGGCGGTCAGTCGGCGGCGGCGGTACCGCACACGGGTCGACGCACCCGACACGAGCACGACGGCAACGCAGAGGCCGATTGCTCCGACAACCCCGAAGGTCAACGCGACCGCACCTTCGCTGGCGACCAACGCCACGAAGGCGCCGCCCAGCGAGAGGAGCGCCAGCGCACCGCACCAGCCCGCGCCGCGCTCACGAGCCGACGGCCCGCGATGAGCGAAGCCGCGTGAGTCGAGCGATTCCGAGAGCGTGATCGCACGCTCGAGGCCACTCTCCAACACCGGCACCATCCGGCGCAGCAGGCGACCCCGTCGGACGATGCGACCACCGGTGCGAGCTCGGTCGGCTTCGCCGACGTCGTGGATGGATGTGATGATCGACGGCACGAAGGCCAGCGCGACCACCACCACGAGGCCCAGCTCGTGAAACGCGCGGGGAGCAGTCTGCACCAGTTCGTAGTGCGAGACGACGGCGTTGAACGCCGCGAACACCGCCACGATGCCCACGATCACGAGACCTTCGGACGCGGCGTACACGACCGCCTGGGTCTCGATCGTCCCGCCGACGGTGAAGCCTCCGAGCACTTCTGGGAGCGTGAAGGACGGCGTGGTGAAGAGCACGTCGGATCCGCCATGCGTGGTGAGCGCCGTCAGCACGACCCGAAGGATGCCGAAGGCGGTCGCCATGGCGACGAGCCACGGAAACGCTCGGGCGAACGGACCGCCCAGACCGTGCGCCGAGACCACCACCCACGCGACGCCGATCACCACCAGCACATAGAGAGGGTTGGGCGCGAGCTGGATCGCCGTCGTGCCGGCCAGCGCCCAGCACAGCCAGGTCACCGCGTGCCACGGCCGGTCGGTCGGTCCCAGTCTTTGGGGAGGTGTTTGCGCAGGCTCAGGCATCGTCAGTACGGTCGTCGTTGACAACGGTCACGCGCAGCCCGGATGCTGCGTGTGGTTCCCGGCATTGCCGGGGACGGGGGAAGTCGGTTCAAGACCGACGCTGACCCGCAACTGTGAGCGGTGTTGCAACCGCCGGACGAACCGGCGAGTGCACTTCCGCAAGCCAGGCTACCTGCCGTCGTCCGCCGGGCCACCGGCGCTCCCAATAGGGAGGCCACCCTTCGGGGCGGTCGCGATACGGCCCTCGTGGACCAGGGGCTGGCGGAGGAACGGTCATGGCTTTTCGCTTTCGTCGCGCGACGTCGTTCGTCGCGCTCGCATCACTTGCACTTTCGGCTGCGGTGCTCATCGCACCCGGCGCATCAGCCGACAGTGCGTCAGCCGTCGCCTGGCTCGCGACCCAACAGCTTGCCGGCGGCGGCTTCGAAGTCGCCGGCTTCCCGGGCTTCGAGACACCCGACGCAGTCGCGGCGATTGGGGCAGCGGCCCAAGCCGACGATTCGTGGAGCACCGCCGAAGCGTTGGACGGAGTCCTCGCTGTGGAGACGATGGCGCACGAGACCGCGCTCCGGTCGCTGGACGACTACGCCGACGGATCCATCGGGGCCGGTCAAGCGGCCAAGCTCATCGTGCTCGTCACCAATCCACTCGGTCTTGATCCCAACCTCTTCGACCCGGAATGCGACGACGGCGACGGTGTGGATCTCGCGTCGATCCTCGGGACCCCAGGGACCGACGGCACCTACGGCATCTCGACGGCGGCGTTCAACCAGATCCTGTTCGCGGCCCGTGCCACCAAGGCGCTCGGCGGCTCGGTCGCGCTGGCCACCGTGCAGGTGATCCGCGATGCCCAGCGGCCCGACGGGTCGTATGCATTCAACGGCAACCCGGTGGACGACCCGGATCCCTTCGCGTTCGACGACTCCGACGTGGACACGACGGCCGCCGTGGTGCTCGCCCTGCGCGCGGCCGGGATCAACCCGGGCGATGATGACCTCGACGACGCCATCGCGTGGCTGCTCGCATCCCCGCAGCGCACCGCCGGGACAGGAGCATGGCAGTCATTCGGCAGCGACGACCCCAACGCAACTGCGGTCGCGATGCTCGCGCTCCAGGCGGTGAACTCGACCACATACGCCTCTCAGCTCACGGCCGGAGCCAACTTCCTGCTTGGTGAGCAGGACATCGACGGACACGTCGCGAGCCCGAACGACTTCTTCGGCGTCAACACATTCGCGACGGCACAGGCGGTCCAGGCGCTGGAGCTGCCGACTCTCCCCGACGCCGGCACCGGCGGCCGCGCCGCGTGCATCGACGGCAACCTGGATGGAGTACCGGACGACCAGCAACCCGCGGTCGACACGGTTCCGTCGTTCGACGGCGAAGGCTACGTGACCGTGGCGAGCACCGGCGGCGCGCTCGTCGCGGAGTCGATCGACCCGAGTGGCGAGATAGCACCACCCGAGGGCGTGACGCTTTCGCACGAGCTGGTGGGCTTCGAGATCACCGGTCTCACACCGGGTGCCACCGTGACCGTCACCGTGACGTTCCACACCGGACTGACCGGCACGAAGTACTACAAGCTCCGGAGCAACAACACGTGGCTCGACTTCTCCGACCACGCGGTGATCTCCGGCAACACGGTCACGCTGACCCTCACCGATGATGGCGCCGGCGACGACGACCCCACCGACGGCACCATCGTCGATCCCGGCGGCCCTGCGTCGGTCATCGTGCCTTCCGCGCCACCCACGACTCCGGCGATCGTCCCGGTCGTGGCTGAGCCGAGGGGTCTCACCGGGTGAGAACCGGAGTGTTCCGTCGCGTGCTCGCGGTCGGCGCATTGGCCGTTGCGGGTGCACTCGCGCCGACCGCAGCCGCGCAGGCCGCGCCCAGTCGCGCCGTCATCGTGATCGGGAACAGCACGCACACCATCTCGTTCAGCGGATCGATCAGTGGCCTGCAAGCGCTCCAGATGGTGGCAAGCGTCGAGACGATGGGCTTTGGCGGATCACTTGGCAATGCAGTGTGCAAGATCAACGGCGTTGGCAACGCGGCAACGTCCGGTACGTGCTTGCTGGGGCCGGGTGGCGCGTACTGGCGGTACTTCCGGCCCGCACCTGGCGTGAGCGGTTGGGCCTATTCCTCCACGGGCGCGAGCAACACCGCCGTGACCGACGGTGACGTCGAGGGCTGGTACTACGGGGCGAGCGGTTCACCACCGTTCCACTCGTTCTGCTCGGTCGCGGGATGCGAACCCCCCGCGCCAGTCACGACGGCGCCCCCAGTCGCACCGACGAGCAGCGTTCCTGGAGGCGGGAAAGGAAGCACCAGCACAACGTTTCTTCCAAACGGTGTGACTTCACCTCTCGGCACCGATGGCACGACGACGTCCACGAGCGCGCCCGGCGGCAACGAACCGAATGACCTTGCCAGCGGTTCCCCGCCAGGTGGTCGACCCGAGATCGTTGCGAGCGACGAGGACGACGGGTCACCGGTCGGTGTTGCGGTCGCTGGTGGTGTCGTCCTCGCGCTCGGCGGTACCGGTGTGTTGCTACGCCGGAGGCGTCGCGTCTGAGTCCCCCATCGGTTCCATCCGCGCTCCACCGCTAAGCCCCGGCTCCGCCCCGAAGCAATCGCGGGTAATCTACTCACTCACGGTCCAGCCTCGCCGCTTCCCCGGGCCGACCTGGGCCTTCCAGCTCCCGCCGCCTTCGTAGGATGGGCCGATGCCGACACCAGACCCGCCGGGAGGGCGCGCCGCGCGCCGGGCCCAGTCCCGTCGGCTCCGGGTCAAGGTCGGTGCTGCCGTGGCCGTGCTGGTCGCCGGGGGGGTAGGCCTCACCCTTGCGCTCTCCGGTGGCGGGGACGACCCGGTCCAACGCCGAGCGGCGCCCGAGCCCCCCACCACCACGACCGCCGCCCCGGCGCTCGTGGGGGCAAGCGTCGTGACCACCGCGGTCGAGAGCCTCGAGGTGTTCGCCGAGCCGAGCGACACGGCCGAGAAGCTCGCAACCCTCACCGCCATCACCGCCTACCGGTCGCCAACGACGCTGCTCGTCGACCCGACCCGTCCGCTCGGTCCGGCGGGATGGGTACCCGTGACCGTGCCGTTCGAGAAGCCGAACGGCACACCGGGTTGGGTCAAAGCCGACCAGGTGACCATGTCGCAGACGCCGTACGAGATCGTCGTCCACCTCTGGGGGCACACGCTCGAGCTGCTGCGAGACGGCGAGGTCGTGTTGAGCACGAAGGTGATCCTCGGCGCAGCGGGCAGTGTGACGCCGACCGGGCGCTTCTACCTGACCGATCCGCTGAACTGCAACAAGGAGTCGGTTCTCGGGTACCCCACGGGCAGCTGTAGCGGCGCGTACGGCGCGTTCGCCATCGGCACATCAGGGCTCTCCGAACAGCTCGACTCGTTCCAGGGCACGATCCCCCAGATCGCGCTCCACGGCACCGACCTGCCCGCATCCGAGCTGGGCAAGAACCTCTCGAACGGCTGCATCCGCATGCCGAACGACATCATCTTGCAGATCGCCGCAATCACCCCGTTGCTCGGCACGCCGGTGACGATCGCCCCATTCTGAGCAGGCCATTCTGAGCAGGCCATTCTGAGCAGGCCGCTTCCGGACGCGTGTTTCAGCGCTTCGCGACGTCGGCCATGGCCTCGCCGGGAAGCACGAACGCGGTATCGCTGAGCGGTGCGCCGGGCTCCACCATCTCCGGGTAGCGCATGCCGGTGAGTAAGGCGACCTCGAAGATCTCCTGCACGAGACCATCGAAGGCAAGGTACGCCACGGTCTCGCCGGTGGTCGTGTCCACCACCCACACTCCGCAGCGGAGCTCCTCGGTCCTACCGCTCGTGAGCGGGAGGCCATCGAAGGCGTGCTCACGCACGCGCGAAAGGCCGATGATCGCGTGCTTCCCTGCGAACGCGAGCCCGCGTGCGAACCCCGGGACCGAAGCAACCTGCGTCACCGCACCGGTCTCCACGTCGATCGTGCACAAAGCGCCAAGGCCTGACTCGAGAACCCAGAGTCGACCGTCATGCCAACGCGGTGAGTGCGGCATCGAGAGTCCGACCGCGACGGTCTCGTTCGAATCGATGTCGATGATCGCCCCGCCGTGGGCCTTGTGCTCACGCCATCCGCTCGGCTCATCGGTGATGCCAAGCACACTGGCGTATCTAGGACGACCATCGACCACGGCCAGGCCGTTGAGATGACACCGGTCTTCGGGCGCGAGCGCGCTCACGAAGCTCGGTCGCCAACGCGGCACGAACGAGTGATCGCTGTCGAGCGTCGCGAGGCACGAGAAGCGCGTGTTCACGATCCAGAGACCGTCGTCAGCCCACGCAAGGTCGTGCACTCGGATGTCACCGGTCGCGTGTCGCGTACGGGCGACGAAGCACGCATCGTGACGGTCGGGTGGCTCCAGGCGGCGCGCGAGGTCGGATTGGTTCTGGAAGACGATGATCTCCGACTTGGTGCCCACAGCGAGTCGGTGGCCGTCGAACGCCACACCCATCGGTGACGGCAGCGACCGAAAGTGCGTGTTGAGCCCGTCGTCGGACGAGCGCACCAAGATCAGCCGGCCGGCCTGATACGTGGTGATGACGAGTGACGCGCCGAGTGCCTTGAGAAACCTCACGAAGCTCGCCGTGACCTGGCTGCTGAAGAGCTCCTCCCCCGTCGGGGCCGCGTCGCCGGCATCCGACGCCGACGCCGACGCGGAACCTCCTTGGGGAGAACTTGCTTTCGTGAGCGTGCTCGTCTCGGAGGCATCCACGGGCGGCACGACCTCCACAGGCGTGACGCGCGGCGCTACGGCAAAGACCTGACGGGCGCGCGTCGCGACTTCACGGATGCGCTCCTCGTACGGCCCAAGCTCCTCGGCGTTGCGACGCCACTTCTCGGGGTGCGGTGAGTCGAGGGTGTGACGCGACTCGGGCAGCGGCTCGGCGAGCGCGTCGTCCCACGCGAGGCCGAGGAAGCCGCAGAGCTGCGTGACTTCCCCGAGCGGGTCGGCGAGCAAGCGGTCGTAGCTGGCCACGCACCAGCGATCGGGCTCGAGCGCCTCGAGATCGTCGAGCAGCACGCTGGTCGTGACCGCCCACTGCTCGGTGACCACCTCGCCGAGCGGACGGCCGTCGAGCTCGGTCCAACCCGGCGTGAGCAACAACGACCACGGGTTCCCGCCCCACCCAGGCAAGTCGGGGTACGTGACGAACCGCCCCGAGCGCCACGCATCGAGCATGCTGCTGATCGTCTCGCGCGGGTCACGGTAGAGATACACGAACCGCGCATCGGGGAACGCCTTCGCGAGGAAAGGCACCCGCAACGCGTTCTTGGGCGTCTTCTCCAACAGTCGGCTCGGGCCACCCAGCGGACGGCTCCCATTGCGGTCCCGCAGTCGCATCACGAACGCGTCCTTGAGATGGGAGACCACCCCTTCGGTGGCGTCCGCAACATCGAGTCGGTTCGACGACCATTCATGCGCTTCCGGACTCAGTGCCGCGATTGCCTCGATGAGCACATGGCTCTCACCGCCGATCGTGTAGAGCTCGGGCGCACGCGCCAGGGTCTCGAAGAGCAGCGTGCTCCCCGAGCGGGGCGACGACACGATGAACACGGGGTCGGCGATGCGCGGGGGCCCGGCCAGTCGAGCCCGCACGGGGTCGACCGATCGCGCCGAAGCCGGCGCCGCTCCGCGGGATTCGGTACGAGTTCGCGCGCCGGTGTCGTGCATGGGTGAGGCGAGCTCACGGTTCAACGCCACCCGGAACACGAGCTGGTTCACCGCATGGGACAGATCGATGTTGTTGCGCAGGACCAAACCGCTGCCGCTCTGCGCGAGTGCGGCCTCGCCCCCGTGCAACAGGTCTTGGAAGTGGTCCCACCCCTGCGGTGCCGTACCGAAGCGCGCGTACAGGTCGTTCCACGCTCGGCGAAACGGGGTGAGCGCTCCACGGACGCGCGCCGCGGCAGTTCCATCGAGTTCCGCGAGCTCGGCGAGCAGCACGTCGAGCGTGGCATCGACTTCAGCCGGCGCCATCACCACGGGATGGTTCACGGTCTCCAGCGGCAGCAACGGGGTGGCATCGGGATCGAACTCGATCATTCGCGGTTCGCCGTCGGGTTCGTCGATGAGACCCCAGAGAGGCGCTCCGCCGACCGTGTCCATCACGAGGTGCACTCGGGGCGCGGCCGCGGGGTTGTCGACTCGGTGGCGACGCCACGTGTCGAAGACCCAGACCTCGCCTTCGGCCATGTGCGTGGACTCGCCGCCCACCTCGAAGGTCACCGCAGGAGTGGTCACGATCGGTACGTGCACTCTCAGGTGGTGCCACCAGTAGTAGTTGGTGTCGACGTGCGCGTGGAGCTCGGTCTCTTCGGCGATGCGCATGAAGCGGCTTCGCCCGATCGTGGCTCCCAGCGCCGAGAGCACCTGGCGGGTGTACGGCAGCGATGCAAGCACCGGCGTGGGCGCCATCGGGCCCTTCGTGCTGTCGTGCGCAGGGTCTCCGCCCGCCGCGACGATGGGGAGCGCGGTGTTGCCCGCGGCATCTTCAGGGTGATCGCGCCACAAGCCGTCGTCGACGCCCGCGATCTCTGCGGCCAACCGGCCCGCGTCGGCGCGCAACGGGAGACGAACGAAGGCGCGGTCGAGTCGCATGCGGACCGCGAGCGTACGGCGCGGGCCTCACGCTGTACAGGCCGGAGGGTGGATCAGCCGGTGAAGAGGCCCTCGAGCTCGGCTTCGT
>CAMDCC010000073.1 GCA_945889545.1 Bifidobacterium breve
GTTGGCGTGCGGGAGCAACCCCGTCTCGTCGATGACGCTACGAGCGGCAGCGACGAGGTAGTCGACCGTGGAGATGTAGCCGTGGTCGTTGAGCCACTCGCGCGCCACCGGGTATCGATCCTCCGGGGACTCGCCGAGGGTGAACAGAGCTTCGTGACATCCCAGCGCCGCGCCGCTTCGGGCGATCGCCAGGATCTCTTCGATCGAGAGGTATGGGTCGGCGAGACGCGCGGGTGGCTTGGCGAAAGTGCAGTAGGCGCATCGATCGCGGCACAGCATCGTGAGGGGGATGAAGACCTTCGGTGAATACGTGATACGAGTGCCGTGGCCCGCGTCGCGGAGGCGTGCGGCCTCGGCGGTCAATTCGGCGACCGGCGCGTTCACCAAGCGCAGCGCGTCGCGACGGCTCAACATGCTGGGGGACATTAGGCGTCGTTCGCGGCGTCGGCGTCCGCGATCCAGATGATGCGCTCGGCGCGTACCCGGGCGGCTGGAGCCGTGGTGTCGCCGGCGCGAACCCTCCTGAAGGCCTCGCGCTTTTCGGCGCCCGCGATCGTGAAGACGGCGAGGCGGGAACGGGTGATAGCCGGGAAGGTGAAGGTCAAGCGACGATGCGGGTGGCGGTCGTCGCCCGTCGCAACCACAAGATGGTCGGCTTCGTCGAGCGCGGGGGAGTCGGGGAAGAGCGACGCCGTGTGGCCGTCGGGACCCAGGCCGAGGTGTACGAGATCGATCGGGGGGGCATCGCGGAGCAGGTGGTCGTAGGCCCCGGCGGCGGCGTCTGGGGTGTCGCCCGCTCGGCGAAGAGAGTGGACTGCACGAGGCAGCACTTGATCGAGGAACGCAAGGCGAGCCATACCTTCGTTGGAATCGGGATCATCGACCGGGACCCAGCGATCGTCGCCGAAGAACACATCGACGCCGGACCAGTCCACATCTGCTGTGGCCAGGAGCTCGTAGCAGTGGCGAGCCGTGTCGCCACCCGAGAGTGCGATCGAACGCGGCTGTTCGGTCGCCACGAGCGCAGCAAACCGTTGCGCAACATCGGGAACGATCTCAAGTGTGCTCACCACGTAGGGAATGATACGACCCGTGGACCGTGAGACTGTCGCCGTGTACGAAACGCGCGCGGCGGAATGGAACACGCGACGTCCGGCACGTGTCCCAGAGCTCGCGCGAGCGCTTGGTTCGGAGGTTGGCGACGGTGCGGTTCGCATCGATCTCGGGTGCGGCGCCGGTAACCATCTCTCGGAACTGGGAGATCCGGTCGTCGCATTGGACGCGGCGAGGGCGATGCTCGCGATCGCGCGCGATGTGGCACCGAACGCGTGGTGCGTGCAAGCCGACCTCGAGGCGCTCCCGTTCCGACGGGGGTCGCTCGGCGGATCGTGGGCGCGGGCGAGCTATCTCCATGTGCGCCGCGATCGGTTGCCGTGGGCGCTGGCGGGGCTGCATCAAGTACTCGCGGTCGACGCCCCCGCCGCGTTCACGTTTCGCGTTGGTCGGAATGAGGGCGCGATTCCCGGCGACGACTTTCCCGGCCGATTCTTTGCGGAATGGGAGGTCGAGCCATTGCGCGACGTGCTCATCGGTGCAGGCTTCGCGATCAGCCACCTCGCACACGACGGTGATGAATGGGTAACGGTTCACGCGTCTCGCGCCCGGACGTTGCCCGACTTCGTGGGGCCGGAGATGCGAATGCTCGTGTGCGGACTCAACCCCAGCGTCTACGCGGCTGACGTGGGTGTCGGCTTTGCCCGCCCTGGGAACCGCTTCTGGCCGGCTGCGCTCGCGGCGGGCCTCGTGTCGCGTGATCGCGATCCGGCGCACGCGCTCCAGAAGCACGGCATCGGCATGACGGACCTCTGCAAGCGCGCCACCCGGAGCGCCGACGCGCTCTCGAAGAGCGACTACCAAGAGGGCGTGGCGCGGGTCGAGCGACTGGTTTCGTGGCTGCGCCCAGCGGCCGTCTGCTTCGTGGGCTTTGCTGGCTGGCGGGCGGCCGTCGACCCGAAGGCGAAGCCTGGGGAGCAGCCCATTCACTTCGGAGGGACCCGGACCTATGTGATGCCCAATCCGAGCGGGCTCAACACGCACCACACGAGCGCAGACCTCGCCGAACACTTGCGCGCGGCGCTCGCGCTCGCTGAGCAGGCTTAGGAAAGCGCCCGCCTACGGCGTTGCTTCGCGCTCTGCTTGGCGTGATGTTCGTCGACAACCCGGGTGTAGAGGTCGAGCATGCGCGCGGCGCTGCGCTCCACCGTGAACCGTTCCTCGAAGATCTCACGACTGCGCGCCGCGAACGTCAGTCGCCGTGCAGAGTCGTCGAGCAGCTGGTTGATCGCATCGGCCAACTCCGGTGCGCGCAATGGAGGCACCAGGAGTGCGTTTCGGTCGGGTTCGAGCATCTCCTGTAACGCGGGCGTATCCGAGGCGATGATCGGCAGGCCGAGAGCCATCGCCTCGATGACCGAGCCTCCGAGGCCCTCGTAGAGTGAAGGGAATACGAAGACGTCTGCCGCTGCGAGCAGCTCGGGGACATCCGATCGGTATCCGAGCATGTGCACGCGGTCGCCCAAACCGTCCTTCTCGATCTGGTGCTGGAGCTCGTCGGTCGCGTGGCCCTCAAGGCCGGCATGGATCATCACGAGACCCGCGCGGCGCGGGGCAAGCCTGGCAACCGCGTCGATCAGCGTCCCGAGGCCTTTGCGGTGCTCTTGCTTGGCAACGCTGATGATGACTTCAGCGTCGGGTTCGATTCCCAGGGCGTGACGAGCGGCCGCGCGTCGCTCGGCGCTCCCTCGTCCGAGCCGCACTCCATCACGTCCGCGGTGGATCACAGTGATGCGGTCATCGGGGATCTTGAGCGCGGCCTGCGCCGACTCCTTGACCGCATGACTGATTGCATGGAAGTGGTCGTTGACTGCTCGTCCGGTCCATTTGTCGATGATCCGACAGGCGCGCAGGTTCATCGCAGTCACGTTCGGATCATCGAGGCGCTCAGGCGCGTAGGTGTTCCCGACGATGCTGGTCAGGGTGGCGACAGGCAAACGAGCAGCGGCGAGGCGTCCGGCGATGTCCGCTGCGAACAAGTTGGTGTGGACGAGGTCGGGCTTCACGTTGCGGATAAGGCGGCGCAGGTCGCGCACTGCTGATATGAGCCCGCGCACGTCGCGCGATCTGAACGCAAACTGGCGTCCGCGCACGACATGAACATCAAACCCGGCGTCGATGACGTCGCGTTCGAGATCGTTGGGAGCGGGAGCAAGCGTCGCGACGATCGGATGCACTCCGTCGCGTGCGTAGAACGGGAGGAGCTCGACGAGCGAGCGTTCCGCTCCGCCGTGGGCCAACCGGTTGATGAGCATCAACACTGTCATCGGTCGACTCACGGTGGGCAGGGTACGCCCCGAACGGTGGCGCGCCATCTACCTGGGCTCAGCCGGCGACCTCGGCGCGCTTCTTCTCGAGGGTGTTGAACGCATCGTGGAAGCTCGCGGAGAACGATGCGACACCTTCGCGTTCGAGTGTGGCCGTGACGTCGGCGAAATCGATCCCGGCCTCACCCAGTTGGTCGATGATGTGCTGCGCGCCCTCGACGTCGACGGCAACGGTGTCGGCAGCCAGGGTGGCCTGCCCGTCATGCAGCGCATCGATGGACGCCGGCGCGAGGGTGTTCACCGTGTCTTGGCCGATCAGTTCGTCGATGTAGAGCGTCGGCGGATAGTCGGGGTTCTTCGTCGACGTCGACGCCCACAGGGGTCGTTGCAGCCGCGCACCTTGTTGGGCAAGTGCCTCCCACCGCGCTCCCGCGAACGAACCTTGGAACAGGTGGTACGCAAGCTTGGCGTTGGCCACGGCGGCCTTGCCTCGGAGTGGGTGATGCTCCGGGAGGCGGCGATCGGTCTCGGTGTCGACGCGGCTCACGAAGAAGGAAGCGACCGACGATGCTTTGCTCAGGTCGCCGCCACTTGCGGCGAGCTGCTCGAGCCCAGAGAGATACGCGTCGATGACTGCCGCGTGCCGCTGGAGGGCGAAGATCAGCGTGACGTTCACGTTGATCCCTTCGGCGATCGTTGCGGTGATTGCAGGGAGTCCCTCAGCGGTTGCCGGGATCTTGATCATCACGTTCGGTCGCGCAAGCTCGGCGAACAGCGCCTTCGCTTGGGCACACGTTCCGTCCGTGTCGTGGGCAAGGTCGGGCGACACTTCGATCGAGACGAACCCGTCGGCGCCGCGAGTGGAGTCGTAGAGCGGGCGGAGCAGGTCGGCCGCCTTGGCGACATCTTCGGTCACGAGGCGCCAATACGAGTCCTCGATGCCAAGGCCCGCGCCTTCGCACTCCTTGAGCCCCCCGTCGTACTCGTCGCCCGAGCCCATGGCTTTCTCGAAGATCGTGGGGTTCGACGTGACGCCGCGAATGCCGTCGTCCTCGATCAGGCGTCGCAGCCCGCCGTCTTGGAGCAGCACCCGAGCCAAGTTGTCGTACCAGGGGCTCTGACCGAAGGTGTTGAGTCGTGCGATATCCGACGCCACGGGCGTCTCCTTCTCTTCGCGTTCCCTAACGGGCGAGTAGCGCGCGCGCGCGTTCGACGACGTGCTCCACAGTGAAGCCCATCTCTTTCATCAGCGTCTCGAGCGGTGCCGACGCACCGAAACGGTCGATGCCAACCACGTCATCGGCGTACCGCTCCCAACCGAACCGCGATCCGGCTTCGACCGCCAGGGTTGGAATGTCGGGTGGCAGCACCCGATGACGCTCATCGCCAGGGCGTTGCTCAAACAGATCCCACGACGGCATCGATACGACGCGCGTGGAGATGCCCTCCGCCGTGAGCACTTCGCGCGCGCCCACACACAACGTCACTTCCGAGCCGGTGCCGATCAGCACGAGCTCGAGTTCATCGCGGTCTTCATCCACGAGTGTGTACGCACCCGCGGGTACGCCTGCAGGGGCTCGTTCGGCAGTGCCTTCCAAGACCGGAAGCTTCTGGCGGGTGAGGATCAGCGCGGTCGGCCCATCGCCGTCGAAATGGACGCGCCACGCGTGCGCAACTTCGTTGGCATCGGCGGGGCGAATGAGACGCAACCCCGGCATCGCGCGCAGCGATGCAAGGTGCTCGATCGGCTGGTGTGTCGGGCCGTCCTCGCCGAGCCCGATCGAGTCGTGCGACCACACGAATGCCGACTTGTAGCCCGAGAGTGCGGCGAGGCGAACGGCGGGGCGCATGTAGTCGGAGAAGCAGAAGAACGTTCCGCCGATCGGCAACGTGTTGCTCACCGCCATGCCGTTGAGGATGCTTCCCATCGCGTGCTCACGCACGCCCCAGTGCACCTGACGCCCGCCAAAGTCATGGGTCGCGACGACCGGCGCGCCCTTGAGCTCCGTACCGGTGTTTCCGGTGAGGTCGGCGCCTCCGGCCACGATGCCGGGAACCACATCGAGGATCGCGTCGAGAACAGTGGAGCACGCCTTGCGCGTCTCGATCTGCTCGCCCGCGGCCCAGGTTGGCAACTTGGCCTCCCAGCCCGGGAGACCGCGCGACGCAAGGCAGGCGTCGTACTCGTCGGCGAGCGTTGCCTCCCGTTCGCGCAGTGCATTCCGACGTTGTTCCCATTCGCCGCGCGCCGCGCTCCCGCGAGTGCCGGCCGCGCGGTAGAAGTCGAGCACGTCATCGGGAGCAAAGAACGGTTGATCGACCGGGAGTCCGAGGATCTCTTTGATGGCGCGCACTTCGTCCTCGCCCAGCGGGTTGCCGTGCGCGAACGCGGTGTCGGTGTACTTGGGCGATGGCCAGCCGATATGACTCCGGAGCACGACAAGACTCGGGCGGTCATCCTCGGCGATCGCGGTGCGCAAGCCGGCCTCGAGCGCGTCGATGTCGTTGGCCACCTCGCCGAGCTGGAGCACGTGCCAGCCGTAGCCCTCGAATCGCTTGGTGACGTCGTCGGAGTACGAGAGCTCGGTGGGACCATCGATCGAGATGTGATTGTCGTCGTATACGTACACGAGCCGACCGAGCCCCAAGTGTCCGGCCAGCGAAGCCGCTTCGTGGCTGAGGCCCTCCTGGAGGTCGCCATCGGAGCAGATCGCGAACACTCGGTGGTCGCTGACGTCGGGGCCGAACCGCGCGCGCAGGTTCGCCTCCGCGAGAGCGATGCCCACTCCGTTTGCGAAACCCTGACCGAGTGGACCGGTGGTTACCTCCACGCCTCGGGTGTGGCCGTACTCCGGGTGACCGGGTGTGAGCGATCCCCACTGTCGAAACGCGCGGAGATCGTCGAGTTCAAGACCGAACCCCGTGACATAGAGCATCGAGTACAGGAGCATCGATGCGTGTCCGGCCGAAAGCACGAAGCGGTCGCGGTCGGGCCAATCGGGCGTGCTTGCGTCGTAGCACATGACGCGTGTGAACAACACGTGCGCGAGTGGCGCGAGGGCCAGGGGAGTGCCGGGATGACCTGAGTTGGCCTGCTGGACGGCGTCGATCGAAAGTCCTCGAACCACGTCGATGCTGCGTTGCTCCAACTCGGTCACCGCCACGAATCCCTCCTATCTGATGGTCGCGCTCGCTCGGGTCCGGGATACCCGGCCCCGTCCCTTCGGGAACGCTCGCTGCTCCAAACACAACTATGGCCCCAAAGGGGTGGATCAGCTGAACAGGGCGAGGCTGGCGGTGAAGCCGTGGAGGAAGTTCCGGCCGCCGATCGGCCCGATCTCGCCCGCGCAGAACGCGCCCGCGGCCGGGATTGACCCCAGCATCTCGGCGATCACGCCCGCGTCGTGGTTGGGGCTCTTGAAGAGGTGTTGGCCCCGTCCGTTGCATGTGAACACCAGCGCCGCCGACGCCGCGGCTCCTGCGAGCAGCGATCGCAGATCTTCGTCGGCTGCGCCGGCGTCGCGGACCTGGAACTGCACGGTCTGACCGACGGACACCTGGTCGCCCACGGCGATCGCGCCCGACGATCGATCCGCACCGACGATGTTGCGGATGAGAAAGTCACCGCGCCCGAACGCCGACTGGTGCTCATCCACGACGACACCGAGATGCAGGCCGTGCCGAACGAGCTCTTGCTCGTGTTCATCGAGTCCCGTCGCGAGCTCTTGCAGTCGCTCCAACGCTGGACGCCCGCCGAGCTCCTCGACGAAGTTGCGATTGGCACGCGTCACCACGAAGGGCTGGCCGATAGGGCGACAACCCTGCGACACGACCGGGCGCACATCGACACCGTCGAGGAACACGCCGACCGCGCCGTGTTCGCGAACGTCGCCGTCGAGGACGAGCCGATTTCCTCCAGGGTGCATCGCGGCTGACGCGACGCCACCGATGATGTGCAGACCGGGTCGATCGTCGTCGAGCCGGCGCAGAAAACCCTCGACAGGGAAGGTGAACGGGTCAGCGAGCAGCAGCAGTGTCGGCGGCGATCCCTCGAGGTCGGGCCACCCGACGATTGCCGGGCCGTCGGGGGTCTGTTCGGTGGTGAGCGCCACAGGCATCAGCCTGGCGTCGGGGAGACAGGCTGCAAACAGTGAGAACGCAGGGGCTTCTTCTACTTCTTCGGCACCACCGATGATCGACACCGCCGTGGCACCGATGAGCACGCGTGGCGCGAGGAGCTCGCGCAACGCGTGCACGAGGTCGTCCATTGCTCCTACGAAGTGAGGAGAGGCAAAGCACACGACGAGGTCGGGGTCGTCGCCGTCGAGCTGCTCCATCACCGAGCCGGCGGTCTCGCCCACGACGTGCGACGCCAGCGGGTGACGGGAGAGCGCGGCGGCGTAGCGATTCACGGCGCCACGCTAGATCGGGTCGCCAACCACGATCTGATCGCCCCCGACCCACACATCCCGGACAGCCATCGTTGTCGCATCGAACGCGACGACGTCGGCGCGAGCACCCGCGACGAGACATCCGCGATCTGTGAGACCGAGCACCGCGGCAGGCACGGTCGACGCCATGGCGATGGCGCGCTCGATTGGGATGCCGAGCGAGATCACGTTCGCGACCGCTCGGTCGAGCAACGCGGTCGCCCCTGCAAGGCGGCCATCGGGGAGCCTGATGGCGTCCGGCTGCGGCGACCCAGGCGGCGACGCGTGCGGAGATGCCACCACATCGCTGACCAATGCGATGTTCGGTTTGCGCGCGATCGCCAGCCGTAACGCCGCGGCATGCACGTGCACGAGGTCGGCGATCAGCGTGGGCGTCAGTCGGTCGTCGTCGAGCGCGGCGCCGGTCATGCCCGGCTCACGGTGATGTAGGGGGCTCATGCCATTGAAAAGGTGCGTCACGAGGGAAGCGCCGGCGTCGGCCGCGGCGATCACAACGTCGTACGTCGCCTCCGAGTGACCGAGCGCAACGACGGCACCCGCTTCGTGCAGCCACTGGATCGCGGCAAAGCCTGGATCGGCCTCGGGAGAGATCGTCACGATGCGGACCACGCCGGGATGCGCGTCCACGAGCCGCACCAACCAGTCGACGTCGGCGGTCTGCAACAGCTCGGGTCGATGTGCTCCCGGCGCGCCACCCAGGAACGGGCCTTCGAGGTGTGCGCCAACGATCGTCGGGGAGGACGGCCGCGCTTCGGCTTCCCGCTGGGCCGCCGCGATGCTCGTGAGCATTCCGTCGTAGGCGCTCAACGGCGCGCTCACCACGGTGGGGCAGAAGCTCGTGACTCCGCGCGATGTGAGGCTGGTGCACGCGTGAAGCCAATCTTCGGACCCTGCCGACGCGAAGTCGATGTCGCCGATCCCGTTGATCTGGAGATCGATCAACCCCGGCGTCAGGATGCGATCACCGAGATCGATTGCGCGCCATGAGGGGCGGCCGGTCCCAACGTCCTGGATGATCCCGTCCGAGAGAGCTACCCAGCCGACGCGAGGGACGCACGGGGTGCACACGACCGCGCTGAGCACGGTTGTCGCAGCCACGGCACGAAGGCTACCGATGCGGGGCGGCAGGTACCCTGCAACGGTGCCCGATCCACTGACGATCCATGCCGAGGCAATTGGTGCGTCTCCTGCCGTCATCGTCGACGCAGCAGGCGGCTCCCGACCGTCGATCACGACGTTTGCCGAGCTCGACGCCCAAGTGAACCAGCTCGCGCACGGCATGCTTGCTCTGGGAGCGAACGCTCGCGAGCGTCTTGTGTGGTGCGGTCCGAACTCTCTTGAAGTCCTCGTCACGATTCACGCCGCGCGCAAGGCGTTGCTGGTTGCCGTGCCGCTGTCGTACCGGTTTACTGCCGATGAGATGGCGTATGTCATCGACAACTCCGATGCCACGCTGGTCGTGATCGACGCCGAGCAAGCACCACTACTAGCGAGCGTGCGCGACCAGCTCCCGAAGGTTCGCGACGTGATCGTCTTCGGCGGTGATGTGCCCGATGGCTTCAAGTCGTGGGACGACACGCTGGCTGGTCAGCCCACCCACGAGCCAGCAGCAACAAGCGACGCCAGCGCGGGCTCGGCGATGATCTACACGTCGGGCACGACGGGGAAGCCCAAGGGCGCGTTGCGAACCCAGACCGACGCCGAGACGGTCCTCACGTTGATGAGCGAGATCGGACTCCGTCCGGGCGAGGAGGTCCACCTCACGACCGGTCCGCTGTACCACTCGGGTCCGCTGGCATGGGCATCGTTGAACCACACGCTTGGGTGTCCGGTCGTGGTGCTTCGGAAGTTCGACCCCGTCGCGTGGCTCCGACTCGTGAAGGAGCACGGCATCACGAACACGTTCTCCGCGCCCACTCAACTCAAGCGCATCGTCAGCCTTCCGGACAGCGAGCTCGCTCACGCCGACCTGTCGACGATGAGGTCGCTTGTCGCGAATGCGGCGCCCGTGCCCTATGCGCTGAAGCAAGAGGTCATCGCCAAGCTTGGCGACGGGTTCCTCTACGAGGTGTACGGCTCGACGGAGCTCGGCGTAGTCACAGTGCTCAAGCCCGCGGACCAGCTCCGGAAGCCGGGGTCGTGCGGCACGACGTACGGCCCCATCGAAGTGCGGATCGTGCGCGACGACGGCGAGGAAGCGGCGACCGACGAACCGGGCGAGCTCTTCATCCGTACGCGTCTCGCGATGGACGGGTACCACCGCAGCGAAGAGCAGCTCTCGGAGCTCGCTGGCGGCGATTGGAAGTCGGTTGGCGACATCGCCTACGTCGACGACGAGGGCTACGTGCATATCTGCGACCGCAAGAAGGACATGATCATCTCGGGCGGCGTCAACATCTATCCGGCGGAGATCGAGGCGGTGCTGCACGAGCACCCGGAGGTCCTCGATGTTGCCGTCTTTGGGATTCCGGACGACGAGTGGGGCGAGAGCGTGTACGCGATCGTCCAGCCGAAGCTAGGCACCGCACTCGACGCCGATGCTCTCGATGCGTTCTGCGATGGCCGCCTCGCGGGGTACAAGCGGCCCCGTGGTTTCGAGATCCGGGCCGAGCTCCCGCGCACGGATGCTGGGAAGCTCTTGAAGCGGTTGCTTCGCGACGAGTTCTGGCGCGACCACGACCGCGCTGTCTGAGAAGCGGTCTGTGGTGGGTCGCACGCTGAGCGAACACGAGTCGAAGCGTCTCGTCGCGGAGTTCGGCGTGCCGGTCGCGTCGGAACAGGTAGCCGGGAGTCCCTCCGAGGCGGTGGCCGCGGCCGACGAGATCGGATACCCAGTCGTGGTGAAGCTCTCGGGTGAAGGGATCGCGCACAAGACTGAGCGCGGACTCGTGCGCCTCGCGCTGCCATCCGCGAAAGAAGTAGAGACGGCTGCCGTGGACCTCCTGGCCCTCGCCGGGCCCGAGGACGGAAGCGTCACGTTGCTGGTGGCACCGATGCTTCGCGGGGCTCGCGAGCT
>CAMDCC010000074.1 GCA_945889545.1 Bifidobacterium breve
GATCCGCGTCAGCGTGGCCGAGGCGATCGTCGCAGTGCTGGAACGGGTGCCCGCAGGCCGTACGGTGCAGTTCCGAGACCTGGGCTCCGCGGCCGACACGAAGCTCGATGTCATCGTGCGCTTCTTGGCCGTGCTGGAGCTCTACAAGCAAGGATTGATTGACATCGAGCAGATCGAGAACTTCGGAACGCTCACGTTGCGCCGACTCGTGTCGGGCGAGATCGCGCTCGACGAAGCGAGTGTCGCCGACTGGGACGAGCCCGCAGCCCCGACGAGCGGGCAGCGAGCATGAACGCAGAAGGCTTCTCCAACGACGACTTCTCCAAGGAAGGCTTCTCCAAGGACGAGCATGGCGCGACGGAAGATCGGCGCGCGATCGAGGCAGTTGTGCTCGCCGCGACCGAACCG
The DNA here is from genome assembly GCA_945889545.1 of Bifidobacterium breve. Lineage (GTDB taxonomy): Bacteria > Actinomycetota > Acidimicrobiia > IMCC26256 > PALSA-555 > SHVJ01. The sequence goes on from CAMDCC010000074.1 coordinate 409, forward strand.
GTGGAACCTCGCTTCCTCGCGGAGCTCGTCGAGTTGCCGGTCGCTCGGGTGGAGGAGCTCTGTGCGGACCTCGCTCGCGAGTATGAGGAGACCCAGCGCGGCTTCGTGCTCGCGCGCGTCGCCGGCGGCTACCGGTACCAGACCCACCCGGATCTCGCGGGCTATGTCGAACGGTTTGTCATCGAAGGCCAGCACGTGCGCTTGTCGGGACCATCACTCGAGACCTTGGCGATCGTGGCGTACAAGCAGCCGATCTCTCGTGGTCACATCTCGGCGATTCGCGGCGTCAATGTGGAGACGACACTCAACACGCTCGTGGCCCGCGGGTACATCGAGGAAGTGAGCCGCGACCCCGGACCCGGCCTCGCGGTGATGTACGGGACGACCTCGATGTTTCTCGAGCGCTTGGGCATCAACTCGCTCGACGATCTGCCACCACTCGGCGACTTCGTGCCCGACCCAAGCATCGTCGAGGCACTCGAGCGGGGGTTGCGACTGTCGAGCAACCCGGAGCTCGACATCGAGACCGAGGTCGACGGGGACAACAGCGATCCTGAACTTTGAGTGAGCCCGAGCGCCTCCAGAAGGTCCTTGCCCGTGAGGGGCTCGGCTCGCGCCGGGTGTGTGACGATCTGATTGCTGCGGGCAGGGTCACGGTCGACGGCACCACCGCCGTGCTCGGCCAACGGGTCGATCCCGACACGGCTCGCATCGCCGTCGACGGCACGCCGGTGACGACGCGCGCCGGCATCGTCTACTACCTCCTCAACAAGCCGACGCGGGTCGTCACCACTGCGGATGATCCCGAAGGACGGCCCACCGTCGTCGATCTCGTGCCGAGCGAACCGCGCGTCTTCCCCGTCGGACGGCTTGATTACGACACTGAGGGTCTCCTCGTGCTCACGAATGATGGTGACCTGGCTCAGGTGCTGACCCACCCAAGTCACGGCGTGGACAAGACGTACCTCGCGGAAGTCGACGGCAAGCCGACGCCGGCGACGGTTCGCGCGCTCAGTGCGGGTGTCGAGCTCGACGACGGACTGACCGCGCCAGCGAAGGTGCGAATCGTGCAGCAGCACGGGGAGCGCGCCGCGCTCGAGCTCACCATCCACGAAGGGAGGAACCGGCAGGTTCGCAGGATGTGCGAAGCCGTCGGCCACCCCGTCCGGCGGCTGGTGCGCACTCGGATCGGGCCGGTCCGCGACGAGCACCTCGCGCCCGGCGACTGGCGACTCCTGAAGCCTGCCGAGGTGCGGTCGCTCTACGACGCCGCGCGATCGGTAGCCTCGGGGCCGTGAAGTTGCGCGCGATTCGTGGTGCCATCACCTGCGACGAGGACACGAAGGCCGAGATCCACGCCAAGACGACTCGACTCCTCGAAGAGCTGCTCGCTCGTAACGAAGTCGACCACGAAGACCTCGTGAGCATCCTGTTCACGGCAACCGACGACCTCACCGCCGACTTCCCCGCGGTCGCGGCACGCTCAATCGGGCTGGGTGACGTCCCGCTCTTGTGTGCTCGCGAGCTGGCGATTCCACACGGCATGCCCAGCGTGGTGCGTGTTCTTGTCCACTGCTACACGCCGAAGGCCCGAGCGGAGCTCCATCACGTGTACCTCGAAGGGGCTCGCGCCCTGCGCGACGACCTGCCCGAGTGATTCGGCCCGAGTGATTTGGCCCGAGTGATTCGAGCCGTCCCCGCACGCCACGCCCGATGACAGCTTCGCGCGAGTTCGTGGTCGTCGGCGCGCGGCCGCTCCGAGGCCGCGTGCGCATTCCCGGCGACAAGGGGATCTCGCATCGTGCGCTCATCGCCGCGGCGCTCGCAGACGGTGTGAGCACGATCACCCACCTCGGTCCCGGCGACGATGTTGTACGAACCCGTGATGCGTTCGTCGCGTTGGGTGTCGACGTGAAGGTCGAGGCTGATGCACTGACGGTCACAGGCCGCGGCATCGATGCGATGAAGGCGCCAGCGAGCGACATTGACTGCGGGAACTCGGGTACGACCATGCGGATGCTCGCGGGCCTCCTCGTGGGTCGGCCGTTCCCGAGCGTGCTTACCGGCGATGCGTCCTTGTCGCAGCGGCCCATGCAACGAGTGATTGCTCCATTGCGCGCACTCGGCGCCGGTATCGACGGCAGTGGCGACCCGAGCCGAGATGGTTCTGTGGCCCCACTCTCGATCCGAGGCGAGTCCCTGGTCGGCACGCGGGTGGAGCTCGAGGTCGCGAGCGGTCAGGTGAAGACTGCCCTGGTGCTCGCGGGGCTCCAAGCCAGCGGCACGACTGAGATCGTGGAGCCTGCTGCGAGCCGAGATCACACGGAGCGGTTGTTCACCGCGCTTGGTGCACCGATCGAGCGCATCGACGATCGGACCACGCGTGTGAGCGTGGGGACGCTACGACCCTTCACGATCGATGTTCCCGGCGATCCGTCGTCAGCGGCCTTCTTCGTGGTCGCGGCAACGGTGACGCCTGGTTCCGAGCTCCTGATCGAGGACGTGCTGCTCAACCCCGGCCGGCTCGCGTTCGTCGACGTGCTTCGAGCAATGGGAGCCGACATCTCAGTGGTGTCACACGGTGAACACCTCGGCGAGCCCGTCGGAAGCATCGGGGTGCGCGCGGCCGGACTGCACGCCACGAGCTTCGAGTGCAGCGAGCCGATCATCGACGAAGTGCCGGCGCTCGCCGTTGCCGCGGCCTTTGCCAATGGCTCGACCGAGATCACGAATGCCGGAGAGCTCCGGGTGAAGGAGAGCAACCGGATCGCCACAATCGAGCAGGAGCTCGCGAAGTTTGGGGTGGTCGTGGATGCAGCCGCCGACGGGCTTGTGGTGCACGGAGGTCACCCACATGCGGCTACGTGCACGAGCCATGGCGATCACCGCATCGCAATGGCGACCGCGGTTCTCGCCAACGCGCTGGCCGGCGAGAGTCGCATTCAAGAATGGGAGAGCGTCGCCGTCTCATATCCCGAGTTCGCGCAGGATCTCGACCGGCTCGCGGCGGCGAAATGACGGGTTCGCCGTGAGCATTGTGGTCGCCATCGACGGACCTTCCGGGTCGGGCAAGTCCACGGTGGCTCGCGGCGTGGCCGACGCCTTGGGTCTGGACGTTCTCGATACAGGGGCGATGTATCGGGCCATCACACAGGCGGTGCTCGCGCGAGGAGCGGATCCTCATGACGCAGCTGCATGCGCACAGATTGCGCGCGAAGTCGCGGTCGATGTAGGTGAGCGTGTGTTACTCGATGGGATCGACGTCACCAGCGCGATTCGCGGTCCAGAGGTGACGGGCGCGGTCTCGACAGTGTCGGCCCACTCCGAGGTCCGCTCAGTACTCGTCGACCGGCAGCGAGCCTGGGTAGACCAGCGCGGCGGCGGAGTGGTGGAAGGGCGCGACATCGGCACCGTCGTGTTCCCTCAAGCGACCGTCAAGGTGTTCCTCACCGCGTCAGGCGATGAGCGGGCCCGCCGGCGTCAGCGAGACGAGCAAGAGGCGCAGCGCGAAGTGGAAGTGGATGAGGTACGGGACGACCTGGCTCGGCGGGACCACCTCGACAGCAGTCGGGAGGCCTCGCCGTTGCGCGCGGCTCCTGATGCCGAGTCCATCGACACCACGGGGCGTTCCGCCACCGAGGTGATCGACCACGTCGTGCAGCGCGTCCGAGCGGCGGTCGCGGAGGCGGGCTGATGTTCTACCGGGTGTTCCGAGCGTTCGTGCTCTCGATCTTCAAGGTCATGTTCCGCGTCCGAGTGTTCGGCTACGAGAATGTGCCGCCGAAGGGCGTGTACATCGTCGCCCCCTCACACCGATCGATCCTCGACATCCCGTTCGCGGCATACATCACGCGTCGTCGCATCCGCTTCATGGCGAAGCAAGAGCTGTTCACCACATGGATCGGACGCAAGTTCTTCAATGCGCTCGCAGCGATCCCGGTGAATCGCGAGTCCACCGACCGTTCCGCGCTCCGCGCGGCGCAGGCCGCACTCAAAGCCGGCGAGCCCGTCGGCGTGTTCCCTGAAGGAACCCGCAACGCTGGCGCAGTGCTCGGCGATATGCACGATGGCGCGGCGTATTTGGCACTCAAGCTCGGGGTGCCGATCGTCCCCGTCGGCATCGGGGGCAGCGAGGAGATCATGGCGCCGGGCAAACTCCTACCGCGCATCAAGCGGGTGGTGGTGGTCATCGGCGCACCAATCCCGCCGCCCGACTGGTCACAGGGCGCACGTCGTCGCGCTGATATCAGTCAGCTCACCCAAGCGTTGCGCGTGCAGCTCCAAGAGTGCTTCGACGATGCGCGCGCCAAGGTCGGTTCATCAGCTCCCGCTGAGGTGCGCCAAAGCGGCTGACGCATCGACGCTGCGATCTTCGACGAATGGGCCTCCGCCAGCACGAGCCTGCTGAGGGTCACCCGCCAGCATCAAAGCCGCGAGCGCGTCAACCATCGGCACGAGCTCGCGGAGCTCACGCGGGGGAGGGAAGTACTCGTCTTCGTCGGTCACGAAGACGGGCTCGACGCCATCGCTCGGGTTCAGCTTGTCGACAACGGCGCGGACGACGTCTTCGGGTGCGCTCGCGCCGGCAGTCACACCAACGATCCGGGCATCGCCAAGCGCCGACAGGTCGAGCTCGTCAGGCCCATCGATCCGCAGCACGTGATCGCAGCCAGCCTCGCGGGCGACCTGGGCCAATGCGATCGTGTTCGACGAGTTCGAACTTCCGATGACCACGACGGCATCGGCCGCATTCGCGATGGCGCGCAGCGCGGCTTGTCGGTTCGTGGTCGCGAAGCAGAGGTCGTTGCGAGTTGCCGTCCAGAGGTCGGGGAAGGTCTCGCGAGCGTCGTTCATGATCCCCTCCCAGTCGTGGAGGGCGAGCGTCGTCTGGGCCAGCAATGCGACCCGAGTTGGATCCGGGACCGATTGCACCACCGCACCAAGATCGTCGGGCCGTTCGACGAGCCGGATGCTCTCCGGTGCGACGGCAAGCGTCCCCACGGCCTCGTCGTGACCAGCATGACCGACGTAGAGGATCGTGTAGCCCTTGCCCGCACGGACCTTGGCTTCGTGATGCACCTTCGTGACGAGTGGGCACACGGCGTTCACCACGAAGCGGTTGCCCGATCTCGCTTCCTCGACCACTTCGGGCGCAGAACCGTGGGCCGAGAGCATCAACGGCACGCCGGACGGCACCGAAGCCACGTCGTCGACAAAGACCACCCCCAGCTGGCGAAATCGGTCGACGACGAGCCGATTGTGGACGATCTCGTGGTAGCAGTACACAGGCGGCTCGAAGACGCGCACCATCCAGGCGAGCGCCTTGATGGCCATCTCAACGCCGGCACAGAATCCGCGCGGTTCGGCAAGCAAGACGCGTTCAACGGCCATGGTTCGAGGGTACTTCTGGCTTCCTGGCCCCGTAGACTCGCCGTATGCCGACCGCACGAGTTGTGGCGGTCGCGCCCGCTTCTCCTGCCGCGACGGCGGGTCTGGTGGCCGGTGACGAGTTGCTCACTGTGAACGGCGAAGCCGTGCGCGACGTCATCCGATATCACCTCCAGACCGATGAGGCGCACGTTGATCTCGAGGTTCGACGCGCCGGGATGGAACGCGCCGTCGCGATCGAGAAGAGCCCGGGCGAACCGCTCGGGATCGAGCTCGCGAGCCCGGTGTTCGATCGGGTGCGCACCTGCGACAACCACTGCCCGTTCTGCTTCATCTACCAGCTCCCCAAGGGGATGCGGCGCAGCCTGTACGTGAAGGATGACGATTACCGCCTGTCGTTTCTCTATGGGAACTTCACGACCCTGACCCGATTCACCGAGGCTGATCTGGAACGCGTCATCACCGAGCGTCTCGGGCCGCTCTACGTGAGCATCCACGCCACCGATCCTGCGCTCCGGGCTCGACTCCTTCGCAACCCCCGCGGCGCCACGAGCTTGCGCTGGCTGCGGGCACTCCTCGACACCGGCACCGAGGTGCATGGCCAGGTGGTCGTGTGTCCGGGAATCAACGATGGCGCAGCGCTGGAAGACACGCTGCTGGGCGTGCTCGACGAGTACCCGCGGCTCACCTCGCTCGGACTCGTGCCGCTCGGCGTGAGCGATCACACGACCGAGCCCGACTTGCGCTTCCACACCACCGATGAGGCTGCGGCCGTGCTCGACCTGGTGGAGCAGTGGCAGTCGCGATATCTCGATGCGCTCGGACGGCGCCTCGTGTTCGCCGCCGACGAGTACTACCTGATGGCCGGGCGCCCGTTCCCCGATCGCGATGCGTACGAAGGATTCCCACAACAGGAGAACGGGATCGGCATGGCGCGCGTGTTCGCGGCCGAGGTTGCCAGCGCGCTTGATGGCACGCCGACGGTGACCCGCGTCCCGCACGCGGGCTTCTTCAACTCGGTCGACGGTGCGCCGTCGTGGGGCTATCGCGCGCCGCGAGCGCTCTCGGTGCTCGACGAACGAGACCACACGCGGCCGATTGCGATCATCACCGGAGAGTACGGAGCCCGGGTGCTCGAGCCGCTTCTCGGCGATCTCTCACGCACGACCGACGCTCCGTTACGGCTCGTGACGGTGTCGAACCAGTTCTTCGGTGGCAACATCGCGGTGACCGGACTGATGACCGGGAGCGACGTAGCCGCCGCGCTACAGGGACAATCCCCGCACGAGCGGTACCTCCTTCCGGACGTCGCACTTTCGAACGGTCGATTCCTCGACGGCTCGGGCGTGTCCGAGCTGCCGCTGCCCGTCGAGGTCGTACCGACCGACGGAGCGTCGCTCGTGGCCGCGGTGGCGGCACGATGAGCACGACCACAGCGGCGCTCCCGGTGGTCGCGGTCGTCGGGCGTCCCAATGTCGGCAAGTCGACGCTCGTGAACCGATTGGTAGGTCGACGCGCCACCATCGTGCAGGAGCATCCCGGCGTCACCCGTGACCGCAAGGAGCTCGTGGCCGCGTGGCGCGACCGGAGCTTCCTGATTGTCGATACCGGGGGATGGCTCCCCGACGGAGCAACGAGCGAAGACGCGCACGAGCTCACGCGTCAAGTGAGCGCGCAAGCCGAACGGGCTATCCGCGAGGCCGACGTTGTGGTGCTGGTCGTGGACGCGGTGGTGGGCGCCATCGAAGAGGACGCCCAGGTCGCCCGCGTGCTCCAGCGGGCGAAGAAGCCGGTACTTGTGGTGGCCAACAAAGTGGATGGTGATCGCCAGGAACCAGAAGCGTGGGCCTTCGCCCGGCTCGGTCTTGGTGATCCATTCCCAGTGTCAGCCGCGCACGGACGCGGCGCCGGAGAGCTGCTCGATGCGATCGTCGCCGCGCTACCAGCCGAGGTTGCCGATGCACCGGTGGTCGAGGAAGACCACATGTTCGCAGTTGCGATCGTCGGTCGACCGAACGTGGGGAAGTCCACGCTCTTCAACAAGCTCTTGGGGGACGAGCGCGTCGTGGTCCACGACGAGCCTGGGACCACGCGCGACGACATCGACACGATCCTCGACACTCCAGATGGTCCGTTGCGCATCGTCGACACCGCGGGCATGCGGCGGCGAAGCCGGGAAGGCGAGCCGACGGAGTACTTCGGGGTTGTGCGGGCGCTCGATGCCGTCGACCGCGCCGATGCTGCGCTCTTCGTGATCGACGCGTCGGCGGGAGTGACTCACCAGGACCAGCGCCTGGCCGAGCGAATCGATGCCGCTGGAACCGCGGTCGTAGTGGTGCTCAACAAGTGGGACGTGCTCGGTGACGATGCCGATCGGCGTCGCAACGTGCTGGTGGATGTGGCTGATCGGCTCGCGTTCCTGTCGTACGCGCCGGTGCTCAAGATCTCGGCGCTCACCGGCCGCGGCGTGCTGCGTCTGCTCCCGGCGCTTCGGGAAGCCGAGGAGGCGTATCACACGCGCGTTTCGACGTCGGTGCTGAACCGTCTGCTGCAAGAGGCCCAAGCGAGCCATCCGCCGCCCACGGGTCGGCGCACCCGCCCGCGCATCCTGTACGCCACGCAGGGGGCCACAGACCCGCCCACGTTCACCCTCTTCGCCACCCATGAGCTGCCCCAGACCTACCTCCGCTATCTGGAGCGGAAGCTGCGCGAGGGACTCAACCTCGGCCCCACACCCATGAAGCTGCGGGTGCGGAGGCGGAGCGCTTGACCTTGCACCCGGATTCCGTCTGACCGTGCCTTGGTGCGCGGACTGCGACCGCTTCCTCTCACCCTCCACCGTTCGCTCCGACGGCACCTGTCCCACCTGCGGCACTCCGGTCGACGTCGAAGGTGGGCGGGCGAAGGGCCTGCGCGCGATTCCATGGCACTTCAAGCTGCTCATCGCGGTGTTCGGTGCGTACCTCGTGTACCGCCTCGGACAGGGGATCGACTGGCTGATCGGCCAACTCTGAGTCACGCCACGCTCGGCCAGTAGCATCGTCGTCCCGGTGCAACACCACGCACCGCGGGCTGTGGCGCAGCTTGGTTAGCGCGTTGGTCTGGGGGACCAAAGGTCCCGGGTTCGAATCCCGGCAGCCCGACTGATCTACCTGCGGAAACGTGGGGGAGGCGAAGCCACAGCCGGTCGAGAAGTGCCGATCCGCTAACGAGGCGCTAACAAGCGCTTCAAGGAGACTCCGGTTCTACGTAGACCCATTCACTCTTCAGCCGCGCGGCGACGTCATTCAGCAGTTTGGCTGCCCCCGCTTCAGCTTTCTGATCCGACACATCAGTTCGGATCTCGATGTACGTCTGACCATCCTTCGGCTGTGCAGTGGTGGTCAGGGGGATGCTCACCATTGATCCATCGGGTGCCCCGACCCGCCCCGTCGATGTGATTGAGCCACCCGACTGATCTGACGTCGTGATCTTCGACGCGCGGGCCACGGCCTTCTCAACTTCTTTGAATCCATCTTCGAATTCGACAGAAAGCACCAACGCGCGGTGCAAGCGATGACCTATTTCAGCTCGACTCCAGCTGGCCCACAATCCCTCGGGGTGTTCCCCAGCGGGCACTGGGCGCTTGAACAGGGCGAAGCCCTTTTCCATGTTGTTGACCCAGTTCGAGGACTTGTCATAGATGCTGATCAGTTCCCAGCCTTCCCAGGGGGCCGTGAGCGAGTGGAACCTGATCGTCCGGCGTGAGGCCGATGCGGTCGGCGGCGGCGAGGTTGTCCGCCTGCTGGCAATGGTCCGGGGTGGGCGCGTAGCGGCGTTCGCGGTCAGGGAGGGAACGCAGGCGAGTAACCGCCACACTGGGAACGGCGTGTTGCCTTTGGTCCCAATGGGGGAGACGGGGTAGGTTCTCCACAGGGGACCCCTCCGTACCCACGCATCACCCCCCTATCTTTCGGGAATCCTGCGATGGCAATCCACAGATCGCTCCCGCTCGGCAACGAACGCACCCAGTACGGCCGCGCTCCGGCGTCACGCCGGTGCCGCCAATGCGGGATCGTCATCGGGTTCGGCGAGCGGTGCGACTTCTGCCTCGAGCGGGCGAGCGACCATGAGGACGCCGTTGGCGAGCACCGGGGCCGGCACCACACCGAGTGGATCCCCACGGTCGAGGCGCTCATCGGCGAAGGCGACCTCGATGCTGCCGAGTTCCTGCTCTGGCGCCTCGTCGAAGCCACCGAGCAGGAGGCCCTGACCCAGCACGTGCCGCCGCTCGAGCAGCACTTCCGCCGCTTGGGATGGATCGCCCGCCAACGCGGTGACGAAATGCTCGCCACCCAGCTGCGCAAACGCAGCGCGGCTTCCAAGGCTTCCGCCACGCGCACCTCCGGAGCGGACGCGCGCTAGGAGAGCGAGAACTCCAGGCGGCGAAGATCGCGATCAACGCCGTCCAGCCGCAGCTCAACCGGTGCTCCCAGCACGAGGCCGTCGACAGCCAGTGCGGCGATCACGGGTGGGTCGGTGAGCAGCACCGTCGCGTGGTCACCTTCCACATCGATCACCGCGCCAGCGACTGTCTGGCCGGCGTGCGGGCGCAACACGAGGCATTCCGCAAGGTCGACGACCGCTCGCGCTGCGCCCTTTTGGCGTCGATCGGCATCCTGCATGATCTCGGGAAGGTCGGGAAGCGCCTCCGTGGCCCAGGTCGGTGGCGTCTGGCCGGCACACAACGCCAGCACGATCTCGTTGGCGAAGCGGTCAGCCAGTCGTCGCAGCGGTGCCGTCACGTGCGCGTAGGGAGCGGCAATCGCCGAGTGCGTCGGTGACGGCTCGGCGCTCGAGCCGATGACGGCATATCCCGCGCCACGGAGGGCGTCGAGGGCTTGGGTGAGGAACGCCGCGTGGTTCGGCTCCTCGAACGAGAGGCCGCGCACGGCGTCGGCGTAGGACTGATCATCGGGCCAGGTGATCCCGAGCGCTCGGGCGGCGCGCCGCAAGCGCTGCACTACACCGTCGCTCGCTGGCGGAAGG
>CAMDCC010000075.1 GCA_945889545.1 Bifidobacterium breve
ATGGGGGAAGGTTTCAGGCGACGCGGGACTCGCGAGGCTTGACCGGCTTGCCCTGACCCTTCGGGTAGCGAGCGACTCGGCCGACTGGCATGTCGACTCGGTAGCCGGCGGCAGCGCGGTCCTCTTCGGACTCGCCACCCCAGAATCCGTACTCGCGGTTCTCGCGGGCCCACTCGCGACAGGGATGCACGACTTCGCAGCTGTGGCAGATCGATCGGGCTTCGGATTCGCGCAGCACACGCGTCTCGGGTCGCTCTCCTGCGGGTGCAAAGAAGAGGTCGGTGTGACCGCCACACGCCGCGTCTACGGTCCACGCCAATGGACCGGTAAAGATCAGGTTCGAGATCGTCTCCGCCGCCACCCCAAGCTCCCTTGCTCGTTCTCTTGCTCGACTCCGCCATGACCCTGGGCATTCGACCCTGGGCGTTCGACCCTGGTGGCCGGTGCAGTGTCCGGGCAACCAGCAGGGGGGTGCCGGCTACCCGAAACGACCGCGGGCTCCATCGTGCCTGCTCCGAAGCAATCTGTCCAACAGGTACAGATGATGTTACCCATCGGTTTTAGCGATATAAGGTAGGACATGGAGCTGCGGCACCTCGAGACCTTGCTGGCCATCGCCGAGGAAGGCTCGTTCACGGCGGCGGCCGACGTCCTGGCCACCGTGCAGTCGAACGTGTCGGATCAGATTCGCCAGCTCGAGGCCGACCTCGGAGTGCAGCTCCTCGTGCGGGGCCGACGAGGCGCGGCGCCCACCGAATCCGGCGAGGTGGTGCTGGAACGGGCGCGGCGCATCCGCCGAGAGGTCGACGCCATGCGAGCCGACCTTTCGATGCTCCAAGGTCTGGAGATCGGCGACGCGAGCTTCGGGATCGTGGGTACGGCGAGCCGATGGGTCGTCCCTCGCCTCGTCGCCGAGCTTCGTGAGCGCGCGCCGGGAATCCGACTGCGGGTGAGCGAAGCCGCGTCGGAGCGGCTCTTGAGCGACGTGCTGGCCGGCGAGCTGGCGCAGGCGGTGGTCACCGAGCCGGTCAACGATCGGCGCCTCCACGTCGAGACCATCCTCGAGGAGGCACTCGTCGCGGTCGTGCCCCGCGCCGCGAAGATGCCGGCACCTCCCGTGCCGCTGGCGGCGATTGTCGCGCTGGGTCTGGTCATGCCGCCGCCCGAGAACCCGTTGCGCCACGAAGTGGAGATCGCGGCGGCGCACCAGGGCCTCGAGCTCACGATCAACGTGGAGGTGGAAGGCATCCGGCTCGTGGCGGATCTCGTCGCTGCGGGAGCAGGTGCCTCGGTGCTTCCGGAGACCGCCGTTCCGGCCGAGCTCGACGTGCAGGTGCTGGCGATCGCGGGCATGCCGCCCCGACGGCTGGCCATCGTGAACGCGCGCGACGCACAGCTCTCGTTTGCCGATCGAGCGGTGCGCGAGACGGCGCTCGCGGTCGTGGCCGAACGGTCGCGTCTGCCCGGCGCGCCCCCTGAGCCACCTCGGTAGCATTTTCGGACGTGATCCCAGACCAGAAAATGGGGACCAGATGACTGAAGGCGCGATGCAGGGCTCCACGAGTAGTTCGACGAGTAGCTCGACGAGTAGCTCGGCGAAGGCGGGATGGCACCCGAGCGGGCGTCAGATCGGGGTGGGTGTGTGCGTGGCGCTCATCGCGCTGCTCGCCGTGCTCAACCTCGATGGCACGAAGGTCGACTTCCTCGTCGACTCCGTGCAGATCCCGCTTGTCTTCGTGATCGCCGCGTGCGCGCTGATCGCTTTCGTAGCCGGTTACCTCTTCGCCCGACACCTGGAGAAGCAGGACTGAGCTCAGAGAAGCCGAACTAGCTACTCCGGATTGACTATTCCGGATTGATGACGACCCGCGTCCCTGCGAGCTCGAGGACACGGGTCGGACCGGGCCCGTCTGCTTCCAGTCGATCGACGCCGGCTTCCCGGTCGGTGTGGTGCTCGAGTCGCAAGTGTGCGCCGCCCGACCACGCGAGCTCGATCCAGCCCTCTCCTTGGGTCCGTTGTGTCCCGCCGAGCACATTGCCGAAGAACTCGAGTGCATCAGGGATCGAGGGCGTGGCCATCACGATGCGGCGCAGGATCGTGACGTCGGACGCGCGCGGGGGTGGCTCGGGCCACCACTGCTCGGTCATGAGCCGCGTGCCGCCGTCCCGTACCAATCGGAACTCGTCGAAGGCAGTCTTCGCCGGCGACGACGACTCTGCGAGCTGCACGACGGTGCCGTGCGCTTCGCGGGGCTGAAGGAACGCTTCCTTCCAGATCGGCGTGGACAGATCGACGCCGACGGGTGTGAATCCACCCGCGGTCACCTCGTCGAGCGTCGCGGCGAGGTCGTCGACCTTGAACGTGAGGTGGTGGGGCCCTTCGCCATGGCGGGTGAGGAAGCGGTCGAGGAAGTCGTTCGTGGTGATGTTCCACGGCTCGAGCAGCTCGATCTTCATCCCCTCGTGGTCGTTCCCGAGGTACACCTGCATCGGGCGGTAGCCAAACGCGAGCCCGCCGGACAGCACGGTGCCTCCGAGGTCGCCCACCAAGGTGGCCAGTGGTTCGCCCGCGGCCCGCGTCGCGAGCGCGACATGATCGAGTTGCATTTCGCTCCTTACGTGGTGGCTGGTCGAGGGCTGGCTGGCCGGGGGTTGGCGAGCCGCGCGATGCCCGGTCGTGTCAGGTGGAGCCAGCGGTCACGACGTTTCCGCCGTTGTCGACGTCAACATCCACATTGACATCGGTTGGGCCAATGGGTTCACCGCGACCAGCGCGGGTGAACGTCCGGGCGAGGAGGTAGCCGAGTGCAAGCGTGACCCAGCCACCCACCGCGTCGAGCACGAAGTGGTTGGCGGTGAGCACGATCGCGATCACGGTCCCGACTGGGTAGAGCGCCGCAAGCGCCTTGGCCCATCCCCGCCGCAGCCGGGGAACGAGCGCCAGCGCGCACCACAGAGACCATGCGCAATGCACACTCGGCATTGCGGCGAACTGGTTCGAGATCTTGTTGACCGCGCCCTGGTTGAACGACCAGAAGTTCGGATACTGGTCGAGCGTGTCGACGAAGCCGAAGTGCGAAGGCATCAGGCGCGGCGGCATGAGCGGCCACAGGGCGAACCCGATGAGCGCCAACGCGGTAGAGAAGGCGAGCGTGTTCCGCCACAACGGATACTCGTCGCTGAACTTCCGGTAGAGGAAGACCATGACTGAACCGGTCACGATGAAGTGGAGCGATCCATAGAAGTAGTTGCACGCGATGATCAGCGGCTTGTAGTTCAGCGCCCACTCCTGGATGGCGCGCTCGTGGTTGATACCGAGCGCTTCCTGCCAGCGTATGAGCTTGAGCGCGTTGCTCCGAGCGATCGATGCGTTGTTGCCGTTGAGGTTTCGCACCGTCGAGTACAAGACGTAGAACACGACGAGCGACACCACCTCGGCCCACCAGTACAGAACCGTGCCGTCGCGCAGCGCGCGCCCTGCCGGAAGCTTGCGATGGAAGCCGCGCGCCTGAGGCGGCGCAATGCTCACGGCGACTTCCTCACGTCGACTTCCTCACGGCGACTTCGGGGGCGGGACGACTTCCTCCTGCTCTTCGCGGTGTCCCATCACGAACGCGGGCGCCGCAGCCAGGCTGACGATGAGTGTCATCGCGTACCAGAGCAGTCCGACGGCGATCGCCTGCGCAGTTGGTACGCCAAGTGGGTGCAGGAGGAGTGCGAGCATCGCCTCGCGCACGCCCAAACCTCCGAAGATGGAGATGGGGAGCACCTGGACCATGGCGACCGCGGGAACGAACGCCAGCACTGCGGCATTCGGGAGTGTGTCGAGCCCGATCGTGTGCACCGCGCAGTACACCGAGGCCACCACAGTCGCCTGGTATGCGAGCGCGGCACCCAGCGCAGCCCAGGCGTCGCGTGGATCGCGACGCAAACGGTCGATGCCAACATGGACGATCCCGATGTAGCGCATCCAGTTCTCGTGGTCCTTGAAGCGACCGGCGAGACGCGGACTGGCTGCGACCACGACGATGATGGCGAGGATCAAGAGCGCACCGCCGGCGATCGCCACCGCGATCCACGACCGGCCCTTCTCGAGCAGATCGGGTCGGATCAGGAAGCCCAAGAAGGTGAGAACGGGCAGCGCGAAGAACCCTGTGAGTCGTTCGATCACGACCGACGCGAATGCGATCTCTCGTGATCCGGTGTCGCGAGCGAGGCGGCTGACTCGCAGCACGTCACCACCAACGGTCGACGGCAGCGCGTTGCCCACGAACTGACCCGCCAGGTAGTGCTTGATCAGCGTGGGCATCGGCACGGCGGCGCCGAACACCGCGAGCACCCGTTGCCACCGCCATGACGCGAGCACGAAGCTCCCCGCCATGAGCACGATGCCGCCGATGAGGAACGCCAACGTGCCGGGGAGGCTGCGGTCCGAGGGGAGGAGCTCGTCGGCGTCGAACTTCGTGAGGAGGACGGCCATGAGGCCGACGGTGATGGCCAGGCGCGCCCATCGCACCCAAGGGCCATGGCGGCGCGTCGGTGCCGTCGCTGAAACCGCCATCTCCGTAGATTACGGGTCGTCGCGCCACAGCGTCTTGGCGGGAATCGGGTGGGCGGGAATCGGGCACTAGCGTTGAGCCGATGCGGGCCCTGCCGGAGCGTGCCGTCGCGGGCTTCACGGATGCCCTGATCGCGGAGCGATTCCCCTTCCTCGACGCCGATCAGCAGGTCAGCACGGCCCGATTCGTGGTCGGCCGGTGGCGCGTGGCCAGCCAGCCGGTTCGGCTCGGTACTGGCGCCGTCGCGACGGCGCTCGGTGCGGTGGCGTGGGCGCTTGCCGCGATGGGTGGTTCGGCGATGGCCGGTTCGGAGAGGGCCGGTTCCGGGCGGGACGCGGCCTGGGGCAAGGTCGTGCACCGGCTCTCGGGCCGGACGCTGCCGGGGTTCTCGGAGCTGGAGCAGTTCGTGGTTTCGTTGGCGACGGCGTATGCCGCCGACCGCTGGCCCGAAGCGGCGCTCGCCGGCCGAACACTTGGAACCCCAACGTCATGATCGAGACCGACATCCTCATTATCGGATCCGGGCCTGGCGGCGCGTTGACCGCGGCCCGGCTCGCCGAAGCCGGACGTCAGGTGATCGTCCTGGAGGAAGGCGACTGGATCGACGTCGGGGAACACGAGCCGTTCTCGCTCGACCAGATGGAAGCGCAGTACCGAAACGCCGGCCAGACGGTCGCGCTCGGGCGTCCACCGATCATCTACACCGAAGGGCGCGGCGCGGGCGGCGGCTCGGAGGTCAACAGCGGGCTGTACCACCGCCCGAATCCCGAGCTCCTTGACGATTGGGCGCGCCGGTTCGCGATTCGCGATCTCAGCGAGCGCGACATCGTCGAGCACGCGCGCGAGATCGAGAAGACGTTGAGCATCGGGACGGTGCCAGGTGCCGTGACTCCGGCATCGAGCGTGATCGAACGCGGTGGCGCGGCGCTCGGATGGGCCACGCGTGAGGTCCCGCGCTGGATGGTCTACGGCGAGACTTCCGATGCGGCTGAGGGTGAACGCCAGACGATGACGCGCACGTATCTGCCGCGCGCCCGCGAGGCGGGTGCGTCGATCATGACCGGCGTGCGCGTCGATCGGCTGGTGAAGAAGGGTCGGCGCATCGTCGAAGTCAGGGCCACGAAGCGGCTCGCGGCCGGCATCGCCGAGCCACTTTGCTTCCGCCCCGAGCACGTCTTCGTGTGTGCGGGCGCGATCCAGACGCCCGCGCTGCTCCAGCGGTCGGGTGTGCGTACGAACGTGGGGCACACGCTCGCAGTGCACCCGATGGTGAAGGCGGTGGCTCGGTTCGATGACGCCATCAACGTGCCCGCCGATGTACCGGTCCACCAGGTGAAGGAGTTCGCGCCACACATATCGATCGGCGGATCGGCGAGTGGTCCCGGACTGCTGGGTCTGGCGCTCGCGCCCGAGTGGGCTCGGTTCGCGGAGGTGACCGCGGACTGGGAGCACTCGAGCCTGTACTACGCGGCCACGCGAACCGAGGGGCACGGCCACGTGCGCGCGGTGCCATTCCTCGACGATCCGCTTGTCACCTACCGGCTGACGCGCGGCGACGGAAAGATGCTCGTGCACGCGCTCGAGCGCATGGTGCATCTGCTCTTTGCCGCTGGCGCGCGCCGCGTGTATCCGTCGGTGGCCGAAGCGGTCGAGCTTCGCACGGCCGCCGATCTCACCGAACTCGGACAGCGTCTCAAGCCGCGTGATCTGAACCTCATGACCGTGCACCTCTGCTCGAGCGTCCCGATGGGCGAGGACCGCTCGCGGGCCGGCACCGACTCCTTCGGTCGCGTGCATGGGTTCGACAACCTGCGAGTGAACGACGCGTCGTTGCTGCCCGAAGCGCCGGGCTTGAACCCGCAAGGCACGATCATGGCCATCGCCTCGAGGAACAGCGCAGCCTTCCTCGCCGGCACTCGATAGTCACTGCTGCATGACAGCCCGTTCAACCGCGCCCACCACGATCGTCACCGGCGCCGGCGGTTGGCTCGGACGGGCGCTCCTGGCTTCCTTTTCGGGTGACGCTTCGGTCAACGGTGACCAGTCTCACGCGCGTGACGGCGTGCTGCGCGCGCTCGTGCACACCGCGGATGAGGTTGCTGATGTGCTGGCGGTTGCCGAGCGTGCGGAGGTGCACGTCGGCGACATGACCGATCCCAGCGTGCTGGCGCGGGTCTTCGAAGGTACGGCCGGCGCGTCGGTGATCCATGCGGCCGGTGTGATCCACCCGAAGCGCGCATCCGACTTCGTCGTGAACTCGGTTGGCGCGCGTGCCGTGGTCGAGCAAGCGATCGCGGCCGGCGTCGGGCGGTTCGTGCACGTGTCGTCGAATTCGCCGTTCGGCGTGAATTCGGCGCCCGACGACGTGTTCCGTGCCGACGAGCCGTACCGTCCGTATCTCGGCTACGGACGGTCGAAGATGGATGCCGAGCTCGTGGTGCGCGCAGCAGTGGACGCGGGCGATCTCGACGCGGTGATCGTGCGCCCCCCTTGGTTCTACGGGCCGTTCCAGCCCGAGCGGCAGACCTCCTTCTTCCGGCTCGTGCGCCGCGGCATCTTCCCGCTGTTCGGTTCGGGTGAGAACCGTCGTTCGATGGTGTACATCGGCAACTTGGTCGATGGGATCGTGCGCGCCGAGCAGCAGGCCGACGCCACCGGCAAGGCGTACTGGATCGCCGACGCGCGGCCGTATCCCATGACCGAGGTCGTGGCGACGGTGAAGCAGGCCCTCGCCGACGCGGGGCTCAAGGTGTCGCAGCGCCAGGTGCGCGTGCCGGGGTTCTTCGGCGACCTGGCCGAGAAGGGCGACGCCTTCCTCCAGGAGCGCGGCCGCTACCAGCAAGAGCTGCATGTGGTGGGTGAGCTCAACAAGACGATTGCCTGCGACATCAGCGCGGCCCGGGCCGACCTCGGGTACGAGCCGACCGTGGATCTGGCCGAGGGGATGCGCCGCAGCGTGCGCTGGTGCCTCGATCGTGGGATCGAGCTGTGAACGCGCTCGTCACCGGCGGCAGCGGCTACTTCGGCTCGCTGCTCGTTGCCCGCCTCTTGGAGCAGCTGCCAGAGAAGGGCGGCACGGTTCGGGTGCTCGATCTCGTGGACACCGATGACCGGCCGCGCGCCGTGGAGTTCGTGGCCGGCGACATCCGAGATGCCGCTGTCGTGCGCGAAGCGTGCACCGGCATGGACGTGGTCTTCCACAACGTGGCCCAGGTACCGCTCGCGCGCGATGCGTCGCTCACTCGCTCGGTCAACATCACCGGTACCGAAGTTCTCCTCGGCGCGTGCGAGGCGGTCGGCGTGGGCAAGGTTGTGTCGACGTCGTCGAGCGCAGTGTTCGGCGTCCCCGAGCACAACCCGGTGATGCCCGACACTCCGCCTCACCCGCGCGAGCCTTACGGGCAGGCCAAGCTCGAAGCCGAGTATCTCTGCCGCGCTGCGGTGTCGCGCGGGCTCGACGTCACGATCATCCGCCCCCGCACGATCCTTGGGCATGGACGCCTCGGTATCTTCGCGATCCTCTTCGACTGGATCGCCGACGGCATCGACGTGTTCGTGTTGGGCGCGGGCGACAACGTGTACCAGTTCGTGCACGCCGACGATCTCGCCGACGCGTGCATCCTCGCGGGCGCCCGCCCCGGGCCGAGCACCTACAACATCGGTGCTGGTGAGTTCGGGACGATGCGCGCGACGCTCGAGTCGTTGTGCGCGCACGCGGGCACCGGCTCGCGAGTGCGATCGCTCCCGGCCGGGCTCGCCGCGTCGGCGATGCGGCTCACTTCAGCCGCCGGGCTCACGCCGTTCGCCAACTACCACTGGCTGATGTACGGCAAGTCGATGTGGTTCGACACCGAGAACGCCGAACGCGATCTCGGGTGGAAGGCGCGGTGGTCGAATGCCGAGATGTTCGAGCAGTCGTACGACTGGTTCCTCGAGCATCGGGCCAACCTGTCGAGCGAAGGGGCGTCGCAACACCGCTCGGCCACGCGCCAGGGTGTGCTCTCGGCCGTGAAGACGATGTTGAAGGCGACCCGGCGTGGCTGAACCTGTGGCTGAACGGGTGGGCGACTCCCAAGTGAAGAGAAATGCACTGCGGGGCCTCGACCTCGTGCCCGTGCTGATTGCCGCCGTGCTCGTCGGCGGGTTCGTGTACTCGTTGGTGAGCCTCATCTTCGTGGGGCACCCCGACATCGGCTGGTCGGAGCACGTCATGGCCGACGCCAAGGCGATCGCCCACGGGCACTTCCCGTACGGCGATCCCGGCGAGGGCTACGTCGGGATGCTCTACACGCCGCTGTTCCCCAGCATTGTGGCGATCCTGCTGAAGATCACCTGGTGGGAGGGCTGGGGGCCGCTCGTCTCGATGGTTGCTGTCGGCATCACGCTCGTGGTGCTCGGACGGTTCGCGTGGCGGGCGAACGGCGACCGCCCGGTGTCGGTCGGCCCGGCTTCGATTGGCCCGGCTTCGATTGGCCCGGCTTCGATTGGGCGGATTGCGATCGTGGTCGCGCTCCCGCTGTCGGCGTTCACGATCTTCACGACCAACGGCGTGTTCGAGGGGCGCACCGATCAGCTCGCGTGGTGCTTCTTCGTGCTCGCCGCGCTGCGGGTGCTCGACGACGTGCTGCACCAATCCTCTGACGCGGTGACAGCTCTGCGCGGCCGGCGCGGCCGGATCGTGACCGGGCTGTTGCTCGCTCTGTCGGTGCTCACCAAGCAGACGACGCTGGCCGCCTGCGGCGTTGTTGCCGTGGTTGCCGCCGTGACGTGGTGGCTTGCGAGCTCGACGGATCGCACGCCCACTCGCACCGGCCGGATCCCGATCGAGGGCATCACGCTGGTGGGGTTGGTCGGCACCGTGCTCGTCGCGCTCCAGGTGGCGAGCGACGGCTTTGCCTTCGACCTGCTGTTCGGAGTGCCTCGCCGCCACGCGCGCGTCGCGTCGGTGCGCGACATGCTCGAAACGGACCTCAAGCTGCTTGTGGTTCCGATCGTGATCCTGGTGGCCGTGACGGTGGCCGCCGTGATCGGCTCGCGGCGCGCTCGTGGATCGACCGACGATTCGGTGAGCTGGCTTCGTTCCCCTGCCGGGATGGTGATGGTGGCCGCAGTCCTCATCGGCGCGGCAACGGTGCCGGGGACGGTGCTTGCCCAAACCAAGCAGGGCGGCGACTTCAACGCGCTCGCCGGTCCGGTGTGGGGGATGGCGATCATCCTGGCGGCCGCGCTGATCGCGATGCCCGCAACGTGGAGTCGAGGCGCGGTGCGCGCCATCGGCGCGGTGCTCCTTTTGGTCGGCGTACTGCCGTTTGCCACGACGCAGAACGATCTGCGGCGGTTCGACGGACGCGAGCTCGGCGCGCCGTCGCTCGACTTCACCCGTGATTGGCAGGAGGTGCCGGACGATCTGGTCGCGGCAGCCGATCACAACCGCACCGTGTTCGACTGGGAGTACCCGTCGTACTCGGTCGCGGCCGACGGCCCCACATACCCGGGTGGCGGCGCGCCACCCGATCTGGCCGCGGCGGGCTACACGCCGCGTTGGATCGTGCGCGACCTCCTCGCCGGACGGTGGGACCGCGTGCGCCTGTATCCAACTGCGCCCGGGTCCGAGCTCGGCATCATCGACATCTACGCGTCGGGCTTCGGCCAGCGCGACACGGCTTTCGCATGGAAGATCAACGAGATCATCAAGCGGGGCTACACAACGGTGGAAGACGCTCGCGGCGGCGAGGACTTCTACACACCCGGTCCGAGGCTCGTCGACGTGCAGCACCTGGCCAAGTGCTTCGGTCCGTACAAGGCGGGGCCACTCAGCATCCGAGTCCGCGACGGCGGCGGCCTGTGGTGCATCGACGGGAAGAGCCTCACGCTTGACGACGGCCCCAATCCAACGTCGGAGCTCGTCCTCGACGCGAGCGAGTCAGTCACGTTCGATCTCGATGTCTTTGGCGCGGATGCCCTACGGATCGCTTGTTTCCGGCCGCAGCCGGACACTCCCGTCGTGATCCGCGTGCGGCTCGGTCCCGGGAGCACGCGTGAGTGTGCGGCCTCCGCCGCGCTCGTGGTGGACGTTGATGCGAACGTCCGTCTTCGGGGGTTC
>CAMDCC010000076.1 GCA_945889545.1 Bifidobacterium breve
CGGGCCGTCGCCGGACAGAAGGTTTGCGAGTCCGGTGTCGGACGCGATTGCCGTCATCGGATCACCGGCCGGGTTGGTGAGTGCGAAGGGCCGCGTCGTCGTGAGCTCGGTCGACCGGGGAGTGAGCGCGCTCGATTCGACCACCACGCGGTCCACTGCGCTCGAAACAAGTCGGGCGAGCGTTGCCGAGTCGACCGGGCGCGCCACCGCGGTGCTCGTGTCGAGCCGATCACCGAAGAACCGTTTCAGCGCCTCGTTGCCCTCGATGAGCTGCCTGTCGACGGCGTTGATCATCCCCGCGCGCAGGAGTGAGGGGAGGTCAACTGGCACATACGTGCTGGCGACGGTCTGGGACGTTCCGAACGCGCTCTTGAGCGCGGCCGCTCCGGTCGCGTACAACGCAGGTTCCGTCTCGGCGACCGCATCCCATGTCTCCAAGGTCTCGGGACCGGGTACCAGCGTGATCGGCACCCCGGCGGCGCGCCCGAGGGCAGCAACTTGGCGTCCAAGTCGTCCATCGGGCTCGAGCTGCGTGAGCACCGCGGGGTCGAACCCCGAGCCAGGGATCACTGCGGGCGCGGCACTCAGCGGCCAGACCCATGCGACTCCGAGCGGGCTGACCACGGGATCCGGGCTTCCGAACGGCGCGACCACCGGGAGATAGGTGACGAAGCCAGCCAGCGTCCGTAGGTCGGCGTCGCGCAGCTCGATCTCGAGTGGGTACACCCCGGGCCTACTGGCGCGAAGCAGCGCGGCCAAACCTGACCGCGGTCCGGTCCTCTCTTCCAACCCCACGACGAGCGTGCGGTTGCCGTTGGCGTCGACGGCAAGGGCGTCGAGTGGAACGTCGACGGTATCCAAGGACGAGCCGAGGTTCTGTCCGTCGAGGCTGCGGTCGAAGTCGTCGCGGGAGTCGAGTGCTTGGTGCGCAACCACACTGATCGTGTACCCGGCGCCCGGCGCCGCGCCCTCGACGCGCAGCGTCGCATTCAGGCTTCCCCCGACGAGCGCCCACGGGTTCTGCTCGACCAGTGTCAGCGAGGTCTCTGGCGGCCCCGCTGCGGCGGGCGCGCCAACGACGAGACCCGGCACAACAACCGCGGCGAGCAGAAGCGCTGCGATGGAGCAGCTGCGCACGCCCCGCCGCCTGGGGGCTGCGCTCACAGGGTCCGGTCGAGCACGCAGAGCCCGACTGGGAGGCGCCGGAAGCCGCACGACTCGTAGAGCGCGAGCGCGCCTTCATTGGTCCACTGCGTGTTCACCAGTGCGCGGTTGGCATCGTGGTGCTGAAGCCACCGCAACGCGTCGAACACGAGTGTCTGACCCCAACCCATGCGGCGCCCGTCGGGATGGACGGCGATTCGCTGGAGATACCCGCGTCGTCCCGCGCGTCCGGTGATCGCGTACGCGACCGGCGCACCAGGAGACGAGGCTTGCGGAGTCGACCCAACGTGATGGTTGCGGCTGGCGCGGTCGCCGATGCGGAACCTGACGGCTGGTGTCGCGTGGAGTGCATCGGCCAATCCATCGGTCTCGAGGCGCCAGAAGTCGTCGAACGCGAGCCGGTCGAGATCGAGGACGGCGGATCGGTCGATCCTCCATGCTCGGCGCAGATGCTCGACACCCTCTTCGACGTGATCTCGTGGCGGCGGCGATCCTTCGGCGAGCACGAGATGCGCGACATCTTTGTGCCCGCGCCACGGCGCCACCCGAGCCCAACCGAAGGAGTGGCGCCGCGGCCGTTCGCCTCTCGTGCGTTCGGCCACGGCCGGTGAGCGTACCCGTACCGGATCGCGAGCACGCGGCCGGGTGCGCTACCGACCACCTGCAGTGGGGCACTTGTGGCGGGGGCACTTGTAGCGTCGCTTCCGTGCTTCTTGTAGCCGAATCGACGGAGTTTGCCGCCCACGACCCCGGTCCCGGACACCCAGAGCGGGTGGCGCGTCTCGAGGCCGTGGTCGAGGGTGTACGCGCCGCGGGCGTGGATGACGCGCTCGTCGAGCTCCCGATTCGCGTCGCGACGCGCTCCGAGCTCGAACGGGTGCACGATGGTGCGCTGCTCGATCGCGTCGAGCAGCTGTGTGCGGCTGGTGGCGGCATGATCGACGCCGACACGGTGGTTTCGCGCGGTTCGTGGGACGCGGCGGTCCGCGCGGCCGGTGCCGGCCTCGCCGCAGTCGACGCGTTGCAACGAGGCGTGGGGCAGGCAGCGTTCCTTGGTCTGCGGCCCCCCGGCCACCACGCCACCGCGCACACGCCGATGGGCTTTTGTCTGCTGAACAACGTGGCGGTCGCCGCGGCCGCGCTCGCCGAACACGGCGAGCGCGTCGTGATCGTTGACTACGACGCGCACCACGGCAATGGCACGCAGGACATCTTCTGGACCGACCCGCGGGTGCTGTACGTGTCCTTGCACCAGTGGCCCCTCTATCCCGGCACCGGGCGACTCGACGATCGGGGTACCGGAGCGGGTTTCGGAACCACGTGCAACGTTCCGTTCCCCGCCGGGACGACCGGCGACGTGTATCTGCGCGCGTTTGACGAAGTCATCGAGCCCCTCGTCGAAAGGTTTGCGCCCGACTGGGTGCTCGTATCGGCCGGGTACGACGCGCATCGAGCCGACCCGCTCACTGGACTCGCACTGAGCGCCGGCGACTACGCCGCGCTTGCCGCCCGAGCGGCGGCTCTTGCACCTCCCGGCCACGTGATCGTGTTCCTCGAAGGCGGCTACGACCTCGACGCGTTGCGCTCGTGTGTCGCGGCGACGCTTCCTCCCCTGCTTGGTGAGCCCGCGCGGGCCGACGAGGCGCCCACCGCCGACGGGCCGGGCCAGAACGTCGTCAAGGCCGCGCGCGACCTCTGGCAGCACTGATTCCGCCGAGATTCCGCCGGTCCTCGCCAAGAATCCTCACGGGCGGTCTCCGGAATTGGGGCGGTGCTTCAAGCGAGACGCCATCACGGTCGATATCCACTGCCTGTGCTGGATCTCGAGAAGTTGCTCCACCTCGCCGTCGATGAGCGCGCGTCCGACGTCCACCTGAAGGTTGGTGCGCGCCCTCATGTGCGCGTCGACGGCGTGCTCCGGGAGGTGCCTCTCGACGTGGTGGAGCCCGAAGACACTGAGCGAGTGATCATGCGGATCCTGTCGGCGGAACGCGTGGAGGCGCTGCGGGCGGGCGGCGAAGCCGACGTCGTGTATGCGATCCCCGGCGTCGGACGTTTTCGAGCGAGCGCGTTCCGCCAGCAAGGACGTGTCGCGCTCGTGCTCCGCAGGATCGTGCCCGGCGTCCCGAGCATCGACGCGCTCGGTCTGCCGCCCGCCGCGGCGCGCTTAGCCGAGGCGCCGGCCGGGCTCGTGCTCGTCGCCGGCCTCGCCGGGTCGGGCCGCACGTCGACGCTCGCGGCCATGGTGGACCGTGTCAACGCGTCGCGTCCGGCGCACGTGGTGACCATCGAGCAGCCCGTTGAAGTGGTGCATGCCGACAAGCGCGGCGTTGTCGATCAACGTGAAGTCGGCATCGACACCGCAAGCTTCCAGACGGGCTTGACCGCGGTGGCGCACCAAGATCCCGACGTGGTGGTGGTCGGTGCTCTTCCCGACGCCGACACCGCGATGGGCGCGCTCGAAGTGGCTGACGCCGGCCGACTCGTGCTCGCGGTGACCCAAGGCGTCGGCGCGGTCGATGCCGTCACACGGCTCGTCGATCGCTTCTCCCCGGCCCAACGCGCGCCCGTTCGCGCACTCCTGGGCCGCACGCTCCGCGGCGTGCTCTGCCAACGGCTCCTGCCGCGCGCTGGAGGAAGAGGGCGCGTCCCGGCCGTCGAGATCCTCGTGGCCAACGGTCCGGTCTCCGAAGCAGTGGCCGACTCCGACGGGGCCGGACGACTCGAGATCCTGATGGCCGAAGGCGACATGTGGGGGATGCAGACCTTCGACCAGAGCCTCGCCAACCTCTACCAACGAGGACTCGTGTCGAGAGAAGACGCCCTCGCCAACGCCACCTACGAACCCGGCCTCGCAGTCATGCTCGACGAAGCAAACCGAACCAGAGCCCACGCAGCTACCGCCCCACCCGCGTAACTCACGACTTCGCGCACGACCTCGCGCACGACCTCGCGCACGGCTTCGCGCCCGGCTCCGGCGCCGGACGCCAGGGGTCGGACGGCGGACTCAGACATGCAGTCCGGCCCCCGCTTGTTCAACGCCCCACCCGATCTCGCCTCGCGCCGCGGCACTGCAGGGGGCCGGCCTGAACTCGCCGGCGCCCGACCCCTGGATCCGACGCGAGTGCACTCTCGCAGGGCGTGTCCCACTTGGCGCGCGTACGCGAGCGGCGCGGGGCCACTCGTGCTCTGTTGTTCGCGCGCGAAGGGGGCGGGACACTTTGGCTTCCGCGCGACAACGGCCGCTCGCGGTAGCGCTACGCGGGGGGTTCGACTTGGGGTGGTGCCGGCGCTGGTGCTGGCGCTGCGGGCCGTCCCGTGGCGGTCATGGGCCGTTCCTTGTTCTCGTCTTGGCGCAGGAGCTCGGCGAGGCCGCCGATTGCGCCGAAGAGGCCGGACATTTCTGTGGGGAGGAAGATCTTGGTTGCCTTGCCGTCGGCGATGGCGCGGAGGGCTTCCATGTACTTGAGGGCGAGCACGTCGTTGGTGGCGCCACCTTCGTGGATCGCTTCGAACACCTGACGGATCGCGCTGGCTTCACCTTCGGCGACCGTGGCCTGGCGGATCTTCTCTGCGGTGGCGATCCGCTCGATCGCTTGACCGCGGCCTTCGGCTTCGAGGATCGCGGCCGTCTTCTCACCCTCGGCCCGCGTAACGGCGGCCTCGCGCACACCCAGAGCCTCGGTGACGACCGCGCGTCGATCGCGCTCCGCCTTCATCTGGTGGTGCATCGACTGCACGACGTCGGGTGGTGGATCGATCCGCTGGATCTCTACCCGGACAACGCGTGTGCCCCACTTATCGGTCGCGTCGTCGAGGATCTCGCGGAGCCGGGTGTTGATGGTCTCGCGCGAGGTGAGCGCGGCGTCGAGCTCCATGTCGCCGATGACGTTGCGCAGGTTCGTCTGCGCCAGCTTCGTGATCGCGAGTTGGAAGTTGGCGATGTTGTAGACGAGACGTTGCGGATCGGTGGCCTCGTAGTAGATGACCGCGTCGACCGAGACCACGACGTTGTCGGAGGTGATGACTTCTTGCGGAGGAACGTCGGTGACCTGCTCGCGCATGTCGACAAGAAGGATCCGGTCGACGAAGGGCACGATGATGCGCAGCCCGGGGTCGACGGCTTGCTTGAACCGTCCCAGTCGCTCCACAACACCGCGCTGATACGGGCGCACGATGCGAACCGATCGGAGCGCCACCAGGAACAACATGAATGCGACGACGCCGAGCACGATCGCGCCAGTCATTGCAACCCCTTCAGCTGGTGATGGATTGGTCGGGCACCACGACGAGCCGCGTGCCTCGAACCGAGAGCACCTTGACTTGGGCGCCGACCGGGATCTGTACTGCCTCGTCAGTCTCGGCGCGCCACTCGTCGCGCTCGACCCGGACGCGGCCGGTGGCATGGGGTGCCTCGGGGATCTCCTCGATCACGACGCCGACCCGCCCGACCCAACGCGTTGCCCCTTCTTGGGCCTCGTCGCCCTGGTGACGCGCCAAGCGCCGGCCGAGCGGTGCAAGCAGAGCGAGCGCACCGGCAGAGACGCCGACGAAGAGCACCCACTGGAGGGCGACCGAAGCGTCTAGGAACGCGGAGACACACGCGACCGTGGCGCCGATCGCGAAGGAGAGCACGAAGAACGTGCCGGGCACGGCCAGTTCCCCGGCGGCGCAGGCAACCGCCAAGCCGAGCCAGATCCAACGCCAGGTCTCTGCGTCCACTACCCGCGGACGGTACACCCCCTAACGAGGCGTCCTTCAGCCGTTTCGCCCGCGAGAATGGTCGGACGATGAACATGCCCGACCGTTTGGCCCGCTTCTTCGAGGCCGGTGCCCCCACCCGCGAGCTCGCCGAGCGCTTCGTCGAGGCCGGGCACCGGGTCTACCTCGTTGGCGGGCCGGTCCGCGACGCCTTCCTTGCTCAGTCGGATCCCGATGCCGACGTGGATCTCGCGACCGATGCCCGGCCCGACGACATCGAGCAGATCATGAAGGGGTGGGCCGACGCGGTCTGGCTCCAGGGGAAGAAGTTCGGCACCGTCGGGGGTCGCAAGGGCGACACCGTCTTCGAGGTGACGACCTTCCGGGGCGATGTGTACCTGCCCGACAGCCGCAAGCCCGAGGTCACGTTCGCCGACGACATCGAGACCGACCTGTCGCGACGCGACTTCACGATCAACGCGATGGCACTGGCCCTTCCTGAACCCGAGCTCATCGATCCGTTCGACGGTGCGGCCGACCTCGCGGCGCGCGTGCTGCGCACGCCGCTCACACCCGAGATCTCGTTCACCGACGATCCGCTCCGGATGCTGCGCGCCGCGCGCTTCGTCGCGGGGTTGGGGCTCGTGCCCGTGCCCGAGCTCGTGCGTGCGATGGAGTCGTTGCACGACCGGCTCGAGATCGTGAGCGCCGAGCGCATCCGTGACGAGCTGAAGCGCCTCATCGTGCTCGACGACCCGAGCGCGGGCCTGTGGTTGCTGTGCGAGACGGGCCTCTCAGACGAGTTCCTGCCTGAGCTCAACGCAATGCGACTTGAACAGGACCCGATCCACACTCACAAAGACGTGCTCGCCCACACCATCGCCGTTGTGAACAACACCCGACCAGAGCTGCGGGTGCGCCTTGCCGCGCTCTTCCACGACGTCGGCAAGCCCAAGACCCGCTCGTTCGCGCAGGGTGGGGTGTCGTTCCATCACCACGAGGTGGTCGGCGCGCGCATGACCGAAGAGCGCATGCGTGCGCTCCGGTTTCCGAACGACCTCGTCGAGGACGTGACGAAGCTCGTCTACTTGCACCTGCGCATCCACACGTACGCGATGGGTTGGACCGACAAGGCGGTGCGCCGCTACGTGCGGGACGCGGGTGCGCTCCTTGACGACCTCAACCACTTGCAGCGGTGCGACTGCACGACGCGCAACCAGCGCAAGGCCGCAGCACTTGGTCGGCGTATCGACGACCTCGAGGCACGCATCGTCGAGCTGCGCGAGCAGGAGGAGCTCGACTCGATCCGTCCGCCGTTGGACGGTCGCCAGGTGATGGAGCTGCTCGGCGTGGAGCCGGGCCGGATCATCGGCGAGGCCCTCGACTACTTGCTCGAAGCCCGGCTCGACGAAGGACCGATGGACGAAGCCGAAGCCGGACGGCGCCTCATCGCGTGGGCCGCCGAGCGCAACGGCGCCTCCGACCCCGCCTGAATCGCGCCTGAATCGCGTCTACTCCGGCCCGACCTCTACTCAGGCCCGACCTCGGCGGTGACCGACTCGGCAGTCGTGCGTTCGTGGTGGAGAGCCTTCTCGATCTGATACGCGACGACCAGCAGGAACGTGACGATCAGGCCGAAGGCGAGGTCGATGCGCAACCCGCCCTTCACAAGGTCTTCGGCGGTGTCGCTCAAGAAATAGAACAGCGACGCAAACAGCACGTTGTGGAACACCTTGCCGGTGAACAACGGCAGCGCGATCCGACGTACGCCGTACTTGATCATCGCCAGGGGAATGATCACGGTGTCGTCGGGGAGCACGGAGCCGGCCCAGAAGAACACGATCCACTTCACGTGCTTGGGCTTCTCGTCGGCTTGGCGCACCACCCACTGGTAGAGACCGCTGTGGTGAAGGCCCGGCTTCTTCGCCAAGACGCGATGGGCCACGTGGTACTTGATGATCTCGCCGAAGCCTGCGCCCACCCCGGTTGCGACGCCCAGCACGAGCATGTCGAGGTAGCTGGAACCGCCGATCGCCGCGGAGAGGAGCGGCAGCGTGTACGGGATCTGCACGAACACTGCGCAGTTCGAGATCAGGGCCACGACGAACATGCCCAGCGCACCCAGACCCTTGGTGGCATCCAGGAAGTCGACGACCGCGTGGTCCAGGTTCCCGAGCACATGTGTGCGGTCGAGCGTGATCAGCACGCCCAGCAGGACGACGCCGATGATCACGTACTTGATCTCGATGCGATGCCGCCGGATCCACGAGTGCATGCCAGGTCTCAGCAGTACTTGGCGCGCCACGCGGCGCGACGTAGGAGTCGGTTCGTCCACGCACGCGCGAACCAATGCAAGGACCGATAGGTGAACCAGCCGAACGCCGTTCGCGGGATCGGTACCGGCTGGCTGGCAGCGGCGTCGGCGTTCGCGAGCGCACAGAGCTCGGACACGAGGTCGGGGTCCCGGGTGAAGACGTTGAGCTCCTTTTGGGTGAGCGACTCGATCTCCTGGGAGTTCAGCGACCCGAAGGTCGCGACGGCGTCGTCGACGATCAGGAGCTTTGCGTGGGTCATCCCGCCAGATCCCGGGCCGCCAGATCCCGGGCCGCCAGATCCCGGGTAGCCGAGGACCTCGATGTTGGCATGGCGCAGGCGCCGCCGGAGCTTGCGGACCCAGACCCGATTGTGGAGGTGGTTCGGGTTGCTGGGTGTTACGACGACGACCCGAACGCCCCGGATCGCGGCATCGAGGAGCGCGGTCTCGACGCGGTCGCCGCACAGGTACGGCGATTCCATGAAGATCCGCGTTCGTGCTCCGGCGATGAGGTCCAGGGTCGCGTCTACGACGGTGGGACGGCCGGGGCACTGGTTCAACACGAAGTCGCGATCGTCATGGCGCTGGGTGAGCGCCATGGTCTGGCCGGCCCACGTGCTGGTGAAGTCATCGACGACATCATCGACCACCGGGCCGTCGACGCGAACCATGAAGTCGTGCCAGCCGTAGTTGTGGTCGGAGATGTTGATCCCGCCCACATAGGCGACGTGGTCGTCCACGACCACCACCTTTTTGTGGTCGCGGAACGCGAAGTAGCGGGCGAAGCGCCCGGGCGGGTTCACGCGGCGAATTGAAACCCCGGCGCTTTCGAGGCGCTCGAGGAGCTCGACGCGGTGGTGCTTGCCCGCGGTCAGCGCACCGCGACCGCGGATCGCGAACGGGTACACGTCGTCAGCGATGAACTCGCTGTACCCATCGAGGATCACCTGCACTTCGACGCCCGCGTCCACCCGGTCAATGAGCAGGTCACCGAACGCCTGGCCGGCCTCGTCGCCTTCGAACGTGGAGAACTGCACCCGCAACGATCGCGTGCATGCGGCAACATCGGCGCGCAACGCGTCGATGAACGATTCGGCTCCCACGAAGACTCGGCTCACCCCGCCAGGTTCTCAGGCGGAGGCGGGTTGGTTGGGCATTGAGCCCAGCGTCACTCGCCTCGGGCGAAGGTCTCCACCATCTCGCGGGCTGCTTCGTCGGTGTACTGCACCGGCGGCGACTTCATGAAGTACGCCGATGGTCCGAGCAGCGGTCCGCCGATGCCGCGGTCGAGGGCGACCTTGGCGCAACGCACGGCGTCGATGATGACGCCCGCGGAGTTCGGTGAGTCCCAAACCTCGAGCTTGAGCTCCAGGTTGAGGGGCACGTCGCCGAAGTTGCGGCCTTCGAGCCGGATGTAGCACCACTTCCGGTCCTCGAGCCACGGCACGTGGTCAGACGGGCCGATGTGCACGTTGTCGGCTTCGACCGGCGTGTCCATCTGGCTCGTCACCGACTGGGTCTTGGAAATCTTCTTCGACTTCAGCCGCTTGCGCTCCAGCATGTTCTTGAAGTCCATGTTGCCGCCGAAGTTGAGCTGGTACGTGCGATCGAGCTCCACACCGCGGTCCTCGAAGAGGCGGGTGAGGATCCGGTGCACGATGGTTGCGCCGACCTGACTCTTGATGTCGTCACCGACGATGGGCACGCCGGCGTCCTCGAACTTCTTCGCCCACTCAGGATCGCTGGCGATGAAGACGGGGATGGCGTTCACGAAGCCAACCCCGGAGTCGAGGCAGGCCTGCGCGTAGTAGCGCTGCGCATCCTCAGATCCCACCGGTAGGTAGCTCACCAGCACATCGGCCTTGGTGTCGCGCAGGATCTGCGTGACGTCGACCGGGGGCGCAGGCGATTCCTCGACCGTCTCCCGGTAGAACTCACCGAGACCGTCGAAGGTCGGGGCGCGCTGTACCTGCACGCCGAGCCCACCCACGTCGGCGAACTTCACGGTGTTGTTCTGACCCGCGAGGATCGCCTTGCCGAGGTCGAGCCCGACCTTGGCTGCGTCCACGTCGAACGCGGCGACGAACTCGACGTCGCCCACGTGGTACCCGCCCAGCTCGATGTGCATGAGGCCGGGCACCTCGTCGTTCGGATCGGCGTCGCGGTAGTACTCGACACCCTGCACGAGGCTGCTCGCGCAGTTGCCGACGCCGGCGATTGCGACCCTGACTTTTTTGTTGCCGTTGGCACTCATGCCGTGGCTCCTTCCTGACCGTGAAACTCGGGTTCGGCACCCCGCTCGGCGACGATCAGCTCTTCGACCCATTCGAGGTCGCGAGCTGTCGCCCGGGCGTGGTGGTCCAACAGCGATGTGAGATAGCGGTCTTGGCTGCGGGCCGGGCGCT
>CAMDCC010000077.1 GCA_945889545.1 Bifidobacterium breve
CATCAACGGCCACGAGCTCGTGCCGCTCGTACGCGCCGGCGCCACCTTCATCGACGGCCGACTACAAGAAAGGAACGACAACACGACCAACACCGGGTCCGTCGCAGCCTGACCACGAAACCTCATCCACAACTCTTGACAATTACTCATCCACCAGCCCAGCGGCGAACTGGCGGGAACTGCTCTGATCCAGAAGCCGGCGCTCAGCATGATGACCCTCGCAGCGCTCGGAGCGATGGGCGATCGAGAACACTTGGAACGCTTGCAGGGCGTCGCTGCGGCGGGACGCCGGCCCGGGGCGATCTTGTTCGCCGATCTCGAAGACTCGACACCGCTTGCCAAGAGACTGTCGACGGCGAACTACTTCGCACTCGGCAGACGATTGATACGGGTGGCGGACCAGTGCGTTGTCGACGCAGGAGGCATCACCGGACGTCATAGCGGCGACGGAGTCGTTGCCTTCTTCTTGGCCGAGAACCTCGGTTCGGAGTCGGCCGCCGCACAAGCTTGTGTCCGCGCGGCTCGTGCGTTGCGCGACGCAACGTCAGAGA
Source organism: Bifidobacterium breve (assembly GCA_945889545.1). Taxonomy (GTDB): domain Bacteria; phylum Actinomycetota; class Acidimicrobiia; order IMCC26256; family PALSA-555; genus SHVJ01. The sequence continues at coordinate 552 of CAMDCC010000077.1, forward strand.
TCGCCGAGCGTTCCAACCTCGCGCCCGGGGAACTCATGATGCGCTTCGGACTGCACTGGGGTGCGACCTTGTACGTCGGTTTGATCTCGACAGTCGGTCGAACAGAGGTCACCGCGCTCGGCGACGATGTCAACGACGCCGCACGCATTGAACCCTGCGCAACCGGTGGGCGCCTCCTTGCGTCGAAGCCCCTCATCGAACGTCTCACACCCACCGAAGCCGACAATCTCGGCCTCGATCTCGATCGAATCACCTACACCCAACTCAGCGAACTCCCGACGGCAACGGCCAAAGCACAACGAGATGCTCCCTCTCTCGCCGTCTGCGAATTCTGAACGGACAGTTCGGGTACCCCCCAACGCCGCATCGTGCGTTCGTTCGCGCCAGCTCCGGCCAGTACCTGCACTTGAGATCACACCGACGACGACGCGACCCCGCTCGCTGAGAACGCTCTGAAGCGCCCCGGGTCTGGTGGAGGCTCACTCCAGCCTTTGAGAAAGATGGAGCTATGCCCACCATCGCAGCAATTGGTCGGAGGCCCCGAGCGTCGAGCTCGCAGGCCGATTCACAATGCCATTCTGAGCTTGGAGCGCTGAACTCGGGGCTACTCAGGGTGCCTCGAAGACCCTCGACGCAGACTTGTCAAGGCGCTCATAACCCAAAGGTCGTGGGTTCAAATCCCACCCTCCCACAAGGTGTCCACGATGTCTCGCGACAGGCGTCCGGGATGTCCTGAACTCAGACACCACCCCCGCCACCATCGAACCAGCAGAAGCAGGCCGGTGCTTGCACGCCGGCCTGCTTGCTGTTCGAGAGAGCGCCGCTCGTTGATCCGGTGGGTACAGTCAGAGCGGAAGCGGGTGGCTGAGGACACCGGTGCCGGGTCGGCGACCGGCGAGCACGCGGATGAACTCGATGGCGTCGAGGTCGACGCGCTCGCCCTGGATCCCCTGGCTGAACTTCCCGCCGGCGGGACCGTCGAGGACGAGCTCGCATGGCTCGCCGTGGATCGAGGCCCACTCGGCGACGATGTCCGCGACGAGGCGACCATCGTGATCCGCGGTTAGGTGCATCTCGTGGCCGGTAGCGATGCAGAGGTCGATTCGGTGGGCCCACACGTCGCGCGTGAACCCGACGTCGAGGAGATACTTGAGCGGCACCCAACCGATCGGCGGCCCGAACGAGATGGGCAGGTAGCGCATCGGAAGCGGCGTCCCCCATCGACCCTTCACCGCCTTCGGACCCACCGTCGAGAGCTGCGCCACGATCTCGCTGTCAGCCAGGTGCGAGCGTTCACGGATCTGCAACTCGTTCAAGCCGTCGACCCAGTGATGCGAGTCGATCTTCTTGTTGAGCGGCAGACCCCGCCGGAACTGATGGAGGAACTGCCGGACCGAAGCCTGCGCGTCGGCGGCGCCGAGCACGTGCAGCGCGACCTTGCGGACGTCCCATGCGGCGCAGTCGGTCGGCAACGTCCATTCATCGTCGTTCAGCGAGCCCATCAGCGCAGCGAAGCGCCGGAACTCTTCTTCGGCGAGCACTCGCGCTTCTGGTCGTCGGATCCTCTCGGGAATCATTGACGTCTCCTCCTTGGCTTGAATTCATCGAGATACATGTCGGTGAGCCGATCGAGATGACGGGTCCAGCGGTCCCCGCCGGGGTCGTTGCTGATCTGCGCGTCGATGAGACCGGCGACCATCGCAACGAAGCAGTCGACGTCGGTTTGAGACTCGAGGCCCGCGGCCCGCAGCAGGTCGACCGCCCGGCTCAACACCACCTGGGCGCGCTCGTACGACTCGGCCGACGGCTCGAACCCGGGGATCGGGCGCTGGAACAGCAATTGGTTGCGCGCTGGATCCTCGACGGCGAAGTTCACGAAGGCCCGCATGAACACCTTCACCGCCTCTCGGCGATCACCGAGCAGCTCCAGCGCGTCGAGCCGTTCGAGGAGCTGACGGTTGCCGTCGGCGAACATGGCGTCGTAGAGCGCATGCTTCGAGTCGAAGTACGTGTAGAGCGACGGTTGACGGAGGCCCACCTCGCGCGCCAGCGCATGGAGCGAGAGACCGCCGATGCCGTGCGCGCGGGCCAGCTCCCAGGCGGTGGCAACGATCGACGCCACCCGTTCCTCTCGCCGTTGCGCAACCTTTCCTATCACTAATAGGCATCCTACCTATTAGTGATAGGAAGTCAAGGCAGCGGCGGCGCAGCGGCCCCAGCGACCAATGCCCTCCCGAAGTCGTGATATCATGATGTCATGGCAAAGCAAACAACGGTCCGGCTTCCCGATGAGTTGGCGGACGAGGCCGAGGCGGTCGCGCGCGTGAAGGGCACAAGCGTGAATGCGCTGATCATCGACTCGCTTGCTGCCGAGATCGAGCGCGTCCGGGCCGACAAGGACTTCACCTCGCGTGCACGCGAGCTGTTGAAGCGCGACAAGGAGTTGCTGGACCGGCTCGCGCGGTGACGCGGTATCTCACGCTGGCCGAGTTCTTCTGGCTGGCGGAGCAGGTCACCGGCACCAAAGCTGCGGTGCTCGTGAAGGCGGCGCGAGTGGAGTTAGCCGACTCGGCGTTGCACGCACCTGCGGCTGGCTTCGGTGACCAAGAGTTCTATCCGGACGTCGTCGACAAGGCCGCGGTGCTCACCTGTCGGCTGGCATGGAACCATCCGCTCCCTGACGGCAACAAGCGCGCGGCGTGGGCTGCGCTCCTCATGTTCGTGGACCTGAACGGCGGCGTGTGGGATCCGGACCCGCCGAACGTCGACGACGCTGAGGTAACGATGCTCGCTGTCGCCGCGCACGAGGTCGACGAGGCTTGGTTCGCGCAGTGGCTCCGCGAGCGCGTTCACTTCGCGTGATTTGTCACCGAACTTGTCACCAGTGGGAACCGACTCAGGGCGTCTCTACGGACGTGACGGGCCTGGACGGAATGACCACCCAACTCAGGCGGTCTCCGCGTGCCGCGACGGGTCTGGACGGTGACTTGTCAAGGCGCTCATAACCCGAAGGTCGTGGGTTCAAATCCCACCCCCGCCACCATCGAAAGTGCAGGTCAGGGCCGGTGCGAGAGCGCCGGCCCTCTGCGTTGGGCGGCTGACCCCACCGCAGCAACGCCGCCTGAACCCCCAACCAACTGGAACACGACTACCGGAGCCAAACCGGAACACGACTACCGGAGCCAAACCGGAACACGGGGGACCCCTTGTGTCGTTTCTCAGTTCGGGCATCCAACCCGCCTTGAAGAATGTGTCGTCATGGACACGTCCGAGGCGTGCGGGTGTGGGGATCGAGGCGGGACAGATCGTTACCCCGAACGAGCCGGTGTTCGGATCCCGTCGTCATCGGAGCTGGTCAAAGAGATCGCCCACCAGCGCGAGCACCGATGCGGAGATGATCGCCGGGTCTTCATCGTCGCCGGCAGCTCGGACCGTCATGAGAACGCCCTCGGACTCGTGAGATGCGAACAACTCACCGAGGCTCGAAATTGCTTCTTCGGTGACTTCACTCGCAAGCTCTGATCGGGAGAGAAGGCGCAGACGATTGGCGAGGTCACGCGCGGAGATCGCTCGCAGCAGTCGGAAAACATCGAGAGCGTCCTTGTTGCGAACGGCCCTCGTTCCCGCGCGATCAGAGATCTTGTGGATCTTCGCGACGAGGAGTGCCCCGGAACCGGCGACCCAGATCTGTGTTGACCGACGGTCGGTCGCGTCGAGGGATGTGATGGTGTGTCGGTAACGGTCAACCAGCGCGCCTTCGAGGCCCTTCGCCCTCCAGGAGCGGTGAATCTCGAAGATCGGCTGGGGCCACCGCAAGGTCAGCGTCGGTCGTGTACTCCGCGACTGCCAGATCGGTTACTGCGCCAGTGTGGACATAGATGGCTTGAGCGCCGACAAGCACGATCGAATCAAGTTGAGGTTCAAGTGCCGTGAGCGCGTCGAGCAAGACGCGCCGAGCATTCACGTAGAGCGGGTCAGGCGCGCCAGTCATCCTCGTTGTCCTTCATCCACTCGAGCAATTGCTCACCCTCGGAGGGCTCGCGCCCAGGACCGGTCAGGAGGTCGGCGGCCAACTGGCTAGGCGCAACACACGTCAGTCCGGCGCGGTCGCTGGTGCGATCGAACACAACGGGATCGAACGGCTCGGCGAGGAGCAGGTTCGCTCCAGTCTCCGCCGGTCGAACATCAAGTTGTTCTGCAGCAGCCGTCACATCATCGACATACAGAGCCGCGACACGTGCCGGAGCAATTGGAGCGACCTGCTGCGCCGCGTACGCGCCAGTGGCCGCGTACCTCAGTTGCGTGCGCCAGAGTTTCGTCCTGAGTTCAGCCAGTCCGCGTGGCTCGAGATAGGCGGCCACTTGATTCGCACTACGGAACTCATAGTCGGCGGTCCAACGGAGGATCGTGCCTGCCCAGTCAACGTCGAGCACAGCACCCTTGGAGTCCTTTGTTAGGAGTGCTTCCCGATCCAGCAGATCGATGACGCGCGACAGAGTCGCCGAAGATGCGCTGGCTCGTTCCGCGAGCTCCCGGACGCCATACGGAGGGCGAAAGTCGACGATCGCGCGTACGGCTCGGCCGGTGCCGCGCCCGCGCAGCGTGCGGAGAGGCTGATTGCTTGGCCACGGATCCTTGGTCGCTCCTTCGGCCTCGACGAATAGGCCGGGCTGATCAGCAACGAGGCGGAGATTCCCCGTGCTATCGCCATAGCTCACGCCGCGCTCGGCAAGGACGTCACGTGTGCGGGGGGTGAGGTAGCGCGCGGCAAGAAACGCACGCGGGTTCGATCCTTTGGGGGCGGCGTCGATGTAGCGGTTGAGATGCTCGATCACGCCAGGCAGCGTGTTCGGGCTTGCCGTCTGCTTGACCTCAACGACAAAGTCCACCGTCTCGCGCCCAGGTGAGCTGATCTTGAAGATCGCGTCGGGCCGCATTTGCCCCGAGGCGGGCTCTCGGGTCGTGCTGAGGCTCCAGCCGCCCGGGAGCCGCCCGTTGATCGTCTCCTCGACGGCCCGTAGCAATTGAGCCGCGGACCGGCGGCCCTTGGGGCGTGGTGACTGTGTCCTCTCCATGTTTCAGAAGGCTAGCCGTTTCACTAGCCATGAAACAGGCCTAATTATGAAACACGGTTGGGAGGTCCCCGGCGGGGCAAGTATCCCTTCTCTGCAGAGAGCCTGGCCGCCCGTTTCTGGGGGATGCGATGACGTCCCCCAACAGAGCTTGGAAGTCGTGGACCGACGGTTCGCCGTTGGGTTCGCGCTCTGCCGGGAGCTGGCGGTCGAGGTCTTCGAAGAACGACTGGGTTGTGCGGACTGTTCGGCGTTCGCCGGTCAAGGCTGCGAGGACGCCTCGGTGTCGATCCGCTGCTGCACCCGTTCTCGCACGTGGGCCAAGAAGTCCTCGGGAACCGCGGCGAGGTCGGTCACGATGCTCTGCTCGAAGACTGCGTCCTGTTGAACCGGCGACAAGCGTTCGAACTCTTCGGCGGTCCACACCTTCTCGGGCACAGGGCGAGGATACCGGCGCCGGCGGCGCGCCTCGATGCTTCAGGCACTCAGGCGTGACGAACATGAGGTGGGGCGGCCGTCTCCCGGCCCGGCCCGGCGCCGTCCTGTCACCGAACCTGTCACCAGTGGAAACCGACTCAGGGCGTCGCTACGGACGTGACGGGTCTCAACGGTGACGTGTCAAGGCACTCATAATCCCTAGGTCGAAGGTTCGATCCCTTCCGGCCCCACTACTCCCACAACGAATCCGGACTTCTGACGAAGTCGCGAATCGTGTTGGTCACCGGTTTGTCACCGGTTTGGCACCGAGTGGTCGTGGTCTGCATGATCCGACGGCACAGACAGCGGTGGCAGGTGACGGTGTACGCGGGCACCGATCCTGTAACCGGACGCGAGCGACGCGTGACGCGTTCCGTACCGGCGAAGCCCGGCCAGAAAGGGCCGAGCAAGGAAGCGCGAGAGCTCGAAGCCCGGCTCCTGCTCGAGGTCGGAACGGGCGACCATCGAAACGCGACGGTGACCGTCAAGGAGCTCCTCGAGGAATGGCTGGAGCAGGCGGGACCGGACCTGTCGCCGACCACGTTGCATGGTTACGAGCGCTACATCGCTCGCTCGATCGTGCCTGCGATCGGCACCGTGCGCCTCGACAAGCTCACGACCGCGATGCTCGATCGGCTCTACCGGGAGCTGCGTGAGTCCGGCGGAGTGAACGGTGGTCCCCTCGCGCCGGCGACCGTCCGCCAGGTGCACGCGGTCATTCGACGGGCGCTGCACCAGGCGGAGCGGTGGGGCTGGATCAATCGCAACCCGGCGGCATTGGCAACACCACCACGGATCGTCCGGCACGAGATCCGCCCGCCGACGCCCGATCAGGTGGGACGAATCCTGGCCGCGGCACGTGATGAAGATCCCGTCTTCGGCTTGGCGATCTGGCTGGCGGCGGTCACCGGCGCCCGTCGAGGCGAGCTCTGCGGGCTCCAGTGGGCCGACCTCGATCTCGACGTCGGGACGCTGGTGATCCGCCACTCAGTTGTCGAGCTGAACCACCGCTTGATCGTGAAGGCTCCGAAGACGCACCAGGTGCGCCGCATCGCCGTCGACGACGCAACCGTGGCGCTGCTGCGCGGCCATCGGGCGGTCGATGGCCAAGGGCGCGCTCGCGCTCGCGTGCGGTGTGGCGCTCGAGGAGAGCGCCTACGTGCTGTCCGACGATGTCGACGGTGCGGGCCCGCTGCACCCGAACCTGTTTTCGGATCGCTTCCGCCGTCTCGTGCGTCGACTGAAGATTGAGTGCCGGCTTCACGACTTGCGCCACTGGCACGTCACGCAGGCTCTCGGTGCCGCCCTTCCGGTGCGTGATGTTGCCGAGCGCGTCGGTCACGCCAGCGCAACCATGACGCTCGATGTCTACGGCCACGCGATCGCGAACGCCGATCGCAAGGCGGCCGAGACAGTTGCGGGCGTCATGCGTGACGCGATGAAGGGAAGAAATCGGCCGCGCCGTTCGCGAGTGAAGCCTGCACGCGACACGCCGACTCTGTTCGAGCGCGAATCGTGAACTCCGCGTGCAGCTTGGTAGGAGCGGGCTACCGTAGTGATATGGCAAAGCGAGCCGAGGACTACGACCCCGTGGTCGTGCTCATCGATGACGACGAACCGAAGATGACGATCGCGGAATGGCTCGCGCTCATCGACAGTCGCGAGCCTGTCGACCTTGGAATCAGTGCTGCCGAGCTGTTGGCCGAGGCGCGCGAGGCGGGCGAAGTTTGACCGAGCAAGTTGTGCTCGACGCATCGGCCGGTGTCGAGATGCTGCTGCGTACCGAACGGGGTCGTGCGATCAGGGATCGCATCCCGGACGACGTTGAGGAATGGGTTCCCGAGATCTACTTCGTCGAAGTCGCGGCGACGCTCCGTCGCGCCGAGCTCGCCGGCCGAGTGACAGTGGATCGTGCCGCTCTCGCGCTGAGCGACTTGCTTGCCGGCCCTCAGCGCCGCGTGCAGGTGCGCGCGCTGCTTCCCGAGGCTTGGACACTCCGACACAACCTCACGGTTACCGACGCGCTGTACGTCGTTCTTGCCCGTCACCTGGGGGCTGCGCTTGTCACCGTGGACGAACGGCTGGCGGGTGCACCGGGCATCGACGTCGAGGTCATCGCGCCACCAGCGTCGTCTTCCTGACCGCCAGTCGCACGCTGACGAACCGATTCGCGCACTCGTCGAGTGACCGCTCACAGTCGCTACTCCCTCACATTGTTAGTGATACACAACAGCAGGTTCCGGCCTTCGGCCCGAACCCGCGCGAAATGTGAGTACGAATGTGAGTGCGTGAGTTGCCAAGTTCGCGGGAGAATGGTCGCATGAGCGAAGACGACGTTGCTGCGATCGTCTCCGAGTGGACGGCTGGCAACGCAGACCGGATTCGTGAAGATCCCGACTCTTGGGTGCGACGAATCTTCGCCGCTGTCACGTCTTCCGACGATCCAGCGCTGGTGGAAACCTTGGCGTATCCACTGAAGGCGCTCTTCGAAGAGTGTGGCGAGTCGTGGTTGGCGCCGACAGTTGACCGCTCTCGAGTCGATCGCCGTTCGATAGCGGTCGCCGCGGATTCGGTGTACGCGTACCTGAACTACAACACCGACGAAGCGAAACCCGGTCACCGTATGTGCGAGCTCTTCGGACGTGATCTCGTGATCGATACCTGGATTCGCCACAATGGCGAAGATTCGGCCTGGGATTTCTGGCCGTTCGAAGTCTTTAGCGATATGGAAACAGAAGCCGTAATGGGCGCGTGGGCGCTCCTGATCGAAATGATCGACCGGGCCCCGCCCGATCAGGCCAGCCTCCTCGGCGCTGGGTTCCTGGAAGATGTCATCGCCGAAATCCCTATCGAAGTTGTCGAAGATCAGGCCGGGAGGAGCGAGAAGTTCCGCTTGGCATTGCGCAATGTCTGGATCGATGGGGAGGTGCCGCGCGAATTCTTTGAGCGGGTCGAGCGCGCGGCCGGCGCGCCCCTCAAGCGGCAGAGATGGTGAACCCATTGGCTTTAAGCGGCATCGCATGTCGAAGGAGTCGGCACCGTGGGTCGTGAGCGTGTCTCGTTCGACACAGCGCTCCAAGCCGCTGATAGGAGCCGAGCGTTCGGAGCCTTCTCCGACTGGGATCCGACGAACCGGCTGTCCGCGATCAGGATCCTCTTGTGCGGCGTCTGGTGGCGCCTTGCTGGGATCCCCGAAGCAACTGCCGGAGACCTCGTGCGCTCTGAGCCGCTGGAGCGGGACATTGACATGTGGGGAAGAGCGCGCAGCCACATGCAGCGTGCGCATGCAGCGCTTCGAGTTACACCGGCGCCCGAGCGGGCCCGTCGCTTCAAGGATTTGTTCGGCGCCGATGAGCTCGAACTTGCTATCGGCGAGCTTGAGCAGTTGGGCCATGAGCAACTAGCCACGCGTAGGTTCTGGGCTTCGCTCGCGGACGCAGCGCGCGAGATGCGCTTGGAGAATGTTGAAGCGCGCCTTCGTCAGCGGACGGCGTGAATGCCGGGTCTGGTCACCGGTTGGTCACCGAGTTGCGCGTTCGTTGCAATGAACGCGTTCGTGTGAGACCGTCGAGCCCTTGCAGCGGAACGGTACGGACATCAGGTCATCTCAGCGGACACATCTGTTGCCGCTCATAACCCGAAGGTCGTGGGTTCAAGTCCCACGATCTAAACCCAAGAAACACCAGATAACGGATTATCTGGTGTTTGTAGTGGATAGTGCTAGCATGGGAGCCATGCGGACTGCCATCAATGACGCACTCACGGACAGCGAGGAGCTCCTGACGACGGGAGAGGCTGCCAAGCTCCTGAACTCCTCGCGTCAGCACGTCGTCGACCTCTGTGAACGAGGCGAGTTGCCCTACACCACGATCGGGACGCATCGGCGAGTGAAGCGATCTGATGTCGACGCGATCAGGGCCCGCACTCAACGACTCACCCGTGACCAACGCCGCAGCCTCTGGCTCGGTTACGCAACCGCCGGCCGGATCGTTGAGGATCCCGAACGTGCTTGCGCGCTTGCCCTTGGCAATGTCGAGCACATGCGGTCGACAAGTCGCGGACAGGCGCGCCGATGGATGGACGAGTGGGACCGCTTGCTCAGGGGCCCCATCGATCGCCTCCTTGGGGCTCTCGTCTCGCCGTCACCACGAAGCCGAGAGCTCCGACAGAACTCTCCCTTCGCGGGCCTCCTAAACGACACCGAGCGATCACGCATTCTCGACGCCTGGGAGCGCGCACAGCGTCGAGCAGAGACATGAATCGAGAACAGCTCGCCCACGTCCTGCGGGCCGCTGCGCAGATCGCCGAAGACCCCGACATTTTGGTCATCGGTAGCCAAGCCATCCTCGCGACGTACGGCGAAGAGGTCCTTCCCCCAGAGGCAACAGTGTCGGTGGAAGTCGACATCGCGTTTCGCGACG
>CAMDCC010000078.1 GCA_945889545.1 Bifidobacterium breve
CGGGCACTGTTTCAGGGAATCGTCGCAACGTCATCTCCGTCAGGTCGTAGTCGAGATCGCGGCCATCGCGTGGTAGGTAACGCTACTGGAGAGTCTGTCGGACAGCCCGAGAACAACCACCAGCGGTGCCGAAATCACGGCGCGTTTCAAGAACAGCCGCGGCGTGGGCGGATCGGGAGACCTGCCCACCGACGAGAGCGCTGCGCACGCGAAGTCGCAGGTTATAACTCCCGATGAGTTTCCGGCAGGCATAGGTTGGAACGGGCCAAACACGAGGCGTAATCCGTCAAGCGTCTCCGCGGTCTGACAGCACTCGGCGCAACGGCTTGCCGCTCAGGGTGCGCGGGATCTCGTCGACCACGCGGACCTCGCGCGGGAGCTCGGCGCGCGTGAGGCGATCGCCCGCAAATCGGTGCAGTTCACCGACGGTGGGCAGCGGGTCGTCGCGTCGCTCGGGAACTACGTACGCGACCACGCGTTCTCCCCACTCGGCGTCGGCCACCCCGATGACACACACATCGGCCACGCCAGGGTGATCCAGGACCACCCGCTCGACTGCGGTCGGACTCACGTTGACACCGCCCGTGATGATCAGGTCCTTGAGGCGATCCACGATCGAGAGCCGGCCTGCGGCATCGATCGCACCGACGTCGCCGGTCGCGAGCCAACCGTCATCGTCAAGCGTCTGTCGCGACGCCATCGGGTGCCCGACGTAGCCCGCCATCACCATTGGGCCGCGTACGAGCACTTCGTTCGACCCACCGGCGAGGCTGACTTCGACATTGGGGAGCGCGACGCGGTCGTGCACGCAACCGCCGAACGTTTCGGTGAGTCCGTAGGTGGTGTGCACCGGTACACCGGCCGCGATCGCTCGTTCGAGGACCGCCGGTGGGATTGGTCCGCCACCGATCAACACCACGCGGAAGCGCTGGAGTGGAGCGCCCGCATCAAGCAGGCGAACGAGTTGGGTCGGTACCAACGACACGATGGTGCACTCACCAGCGGCACGACCGACCGCGCCGACGTCGAAGCCGTCGTGGACGGTGAGTGCGGTACCGGTGATTGCCGTGCGCAGCACGATGGCCAGTCCGGCGACGTGATGGAGCGGCACGCACGCGAGCCAATGGTCGCGATAAGGATCGATCTCGAGTGCTTCGCTCACCGCTCGACACGAGGCCTCGACCCCGGCGCGGGTGTGTGCGACCAAGCGGGGTGTGGCTGTCGTCCCGCTCGTTGCGACAACGGTCGCGGTTTCGGGTGGGAGGTCCCCGAGCGGCGGGGCTCGGAGGTCCGAGGGGACTACCCGCAGTGGCCGCCCCTGCTCCCAGGCGCGGCGCACGGCCGTGGCGGCCAGAGGGCCGCGCTCGGTGATGGTCGTCACGGTGGACTCGTTTGACTGCGCCATCGATCGCTACGGTAACCGTAGGAGTGATCACTCCCAAGATTGGAGCTTCATGGAATCCCCGAGTTCCACCCCTGCCGCCGCCGGGAATCGCATTCGTCCGGCGCTTGAGTGGACCACCGTCGACGCCGGGTACCAAGACATCCGCTACGACCAGTGCGAGGGCATCGCCAAGATCACGATCAACCGCCCCGAGGTCCGCAACGCCTTTCGGCCCCAGACGTTGTTCGAACTCCAGGCCGCGTTTGAGTCGGCTCGCAACGACCCCACGATCGGCGTGATCGTGCTCACCGGGGAAGGCCACGAGGCGTTCTGCTCGGGCGGGGACCAACGAGTACGAGGTTCAGACGGGTACGTGGGTGACGACGGCATCGGTCGGCTGAACGTGCTCGATCTCCAGATCCAGATCCGGAGGCTGCCAAAGCCGGTGGTCGCGATGGTCGCGGGCTACGCGATTGGCGGCGGCAATGTGCTGCACGTGGTGTGCGACTTGACGATTGCCGCGGACAACGCGCGGTTCGGTCAGACCGGTCCGAAGGTGGGTTCGTTCGACGGTGGTTACGGTTCCGGGTTGCTCGCGCGTTCGGTTGGGCAAAAGAAGGCACGTGAGATCTGGTTCCTGTGTCGCCAGTACGACGCGCAGGCCGCGCTCGACATGGGCCTGGTCAACACGGTCGTGCCGGTCGAGGCGTTGGAGGAGGAAACCGTCTCGTGGTGTCGGGAGATGCTCGCGATGAGCCCGCTCGCGTTGCGGTTGCTGAAAGCGTCGCTGAACGCGGCCGACGACGGGTTGGCCGGGATCCAGCAACTCGCCGGCGACGCAACGATGCTGTACTACATGTCCGACGAAGCGCAAGAGGGCAAGCAGGCGTATCTCGACAAGCGCACGCCTCAGTTCGATCGCTATCCGAAGCGTCCGTGAGGACCCCGGGATGACGACGACGGCCGAATGGGTCCAGGGCGCCCGGCCGCGTACGTTGGGCGCGTCGATCGCGCCCGTGGTCGTCGGCACGGCGGCCGCCACGCTAGAGACATCGACCATCTGGTGGCGGGCCGCAGTCGCGCTCGGGGTCGCCGTCGCGCTCCAGATCGGGGTCAACTTCGCCAACGATTACTCCGACGGCGTCAAAGGCACCGATCGAGACCGGCGTGGCCCGATTCGGCTCACCGCGACGGGCACGGCACAGCCTGAAGCCGTGCGCCGGGCCGCGTTCGTCAGCTTCGGCCTCGCCGCGGTGCTGGGCCTGACCTTGGCGTTGGCCGTGAACTGGTGGTTGATCGCGCTCGGCGCGGCGGCCATCGCGGCTGCCTGGTTCTACTCAGGTGGCGGTCACCCCTACGGCTACGCAGGGTTCGGCGAAATCGCGGTGTTGGCGTTCTTCGGGTTCGCGGCCTGTACGGGCTCCGCGTACGTTCAAATCGTTTCGGTGCCGGCTGCCGCGTGGTGGGGGTCGCTGGTCGTTGGCTTGCCAGCGTGTGCAGTGCTCCTCGCGAACAACATCCGGGACATCGAGACCGACCGCGTCGCTGGGAAGCGAACGCTCGCAGTACGCGTCGGTGGCCGGGCGGCCCGTCGCCTCTTCGTCGCTTGCCTGGCGGGTGCACTGGTCGCGGTGCTCCCAATCGGACTCGACCACCCCAGCGCGTTCCTCGGGCTGCTCGCCTTACCCTTCGCGCTCGGTCCGGCGCGGCTGGTCGTCACCCGCGAGGACCCACCGTCGCTGATCCGCGCGCTGGTGATGACCGTGCGCCTCGAGGTCGTGCTCGCGGTCTTCCTCGCCGTTGGACTGGTGCTCGCGTGAACGAGTTCCCACTCCGCATCGGCACGCGTGACTTGACTTTGATCGAAGGACCGGCCGGTTGGGGCGAGTACTCACCGTTGCCGGGGTATCCCTGCGATCCCGCGGCGGCGCGGCGGGCCGCCGAGGAAGCGGCCGAACTCGGGTTCCCTCCCACGGTGCGAAGGGCGGTACCGGTGAATGCCCTCGTCGAGTGGGATACCCCCCTGGATCGTGCGCTGAGCGAACGGCTCGAACAGTTCTCGGCCGTGAAAGTGAAGGTCGGTCGGGCGCCGATCGATGTGGATCTCCACCGAGTCGCGACGATCCGCTCGTTTGTCGGACCGTCGGTCGCGCTGCGTATCGACGCCAACGGCGCGTGGGACCTGTGGACCGCCGTCGACTTCCTCGAGCGGGCACGCCGGTACGACCTGGAGTTCGCCGAGCAGCCGGTGGCGTCCATCGAGGATATGGCTACGTTGCGGCGAAAGGTCGCGGTTCCGATCGCGGCGGATGAGTGCGTCGTGTCGGTCGCCGACGTGGAACGTTTGCGTTTCGCTTCTGCGGCCGATGTCCTTGTGCTCAAGGTGCAACCGGTCGGCGGCGTCCGCGCTGCGCTCGCGCTCGCGCAGGCAGCCGGCATCCCAGTGGCCGTGAGCTCGATGATGGAGACATCCATCGGCGTGTCGGCCGGTCTCGCGCTTGCCGCAGCTCTCGACGCGCTGCCCTTCGCTTGTGGATTGGCGACACTCGACGAGTCCACACCCGATGTCGTCCAGCCACCGCTCCGACCTCGGAACGGAGTGCTCGAGGTACCCCCCGTCTGGCCGGTCCCTGATCCGGCACTGCTCGGGCGCTACGCGTCCTCGCGGGCGGGGTCCGGAACCTCGGCCAGGAACGTTGCGAGATGAGCCGCGAGCCGCGCCGGTCGTTCAAGCGGCAGGGCGTGGCCACCCTTGATGCGCCGGTGCTGGGCGTGGGAAATGCGCGCGGCCATCGCAGTTCCGATCGATTCGTATTTCGGGTCGAGGGTGCCGGTCACGATCAGCACCGGCATGGTGAGGGTGGCGAGTGCGTCCCACAACTGCGGCATCGCACCCTGCCCCAGCGCGGTGAGCTGGTGTGCGAGACGGGTCGCAGAGTTGCCAGCGCGTCGGAGACCGGCTTGGGCATGCTCGGTGGGGAGGGTCGCGAAGATGGGCTGGGCCAGCCAGTGAGCGAAAAACTGGTCGACGCCGTCCCGGTGGACCTCGGTGGCGAGAGCCGCATCGGCCGCGGCTCGGGCGTCGCGTTCGGCCGGGTCGCGAATGCCGGGCGCGGCACTGATGAGGACGAGCTTCGTGACCAGGTCAGGACGGGTGACCGCGAGGCTGAGAGCGAGGCGTCCGCCCATCGAGTAGCCGGCATACGCACCGCGCCCACCCGCGGCGCCGATGGCCTCAACTGTCGCGGCGAAATCCAGGTCGTCGGGCACGTCCAGCGCAGTCGCGTCGATGAGCGGTGTCAGGTCGGCAAGGACGGCGTCCCACATCTCGGCCATCTGGGAGAATCCGGGAACCAGGACCGCACGCACCGGAGCATCATCGCGTGATCAGGGATGCGACCACGGCATTCGCCCGAACGTTGGTCGACGAATGGGTACGCGCGGGAGTGCGCGACGCGGTCGTCGCTCCTGGTTCTCGTTCGGCTCCACTCGCGCTCGCGATCGCCGACGATGCCCGGCTCCACTTGCACGTCATCGTCGATGAGCGGTCGGCATCGTTCTTCGCGCTGGGCCTCGGACGCGCCACCGGCAACCCGACGCTCCTGCTGTGCACCTCGGGAACCGCGGCCGCGAACTTCCACCCCGCGGTGCTCGAAGCCGATCACGGGGAAGTGCCCCTGCTGGTGTGCACCGCGGATCGCCCCCCGGAACTCCGCGACGTCGGCGAGGCCCAGACCGTCGACCAGGCGCACCTCTACGGTCGGTCGCCCCGCTGGTTCTGCGACGTTGAGCCACCGACGGACGTTCCCGGGGTCGGCGCGCGCTGGCGCACCCTAGCGGCGCGCGCGGTCGCCGAGACGCGAGGGTCACCGCCGGGTCCCGTGCACCTGAACCTGGCTTTCCGGGAACCACTGGTGCCGGCTGGCGCACCACTCGTGGATGCACCCGGCCGCGCGGATGGCGCCCCGTGGACGACCGTCGCGCGGCCTCGACGGGCTATCGACGCGGCCGACCTCGACCGCGTCGCGGCTTGGATACTCGCAACCCCGAAGGGCATCATCACCGCGGGGTGGGGAGCCGGGGTGTCCTTCGATGCGCTGACTCGGTTTGCCTCCACCCGGGGCTGGCCGATCCTGGCCGACTCCGTCTCGGGCCTGCGGGCTGGACCGGGCGTGGTGTCGACCTACGACGCGATCGCGAGGAATACCGTGCGCGCCGAGCAGCTCCGGCCTGATCTCGTTCTGCAACTCGGCGCGCCGCTCACCGGGAAACCGGCAGCCCAATGGGTCGGCCCGGTGCCGACGATCCTCGTCCATCCGAATCAGCGTTGGCGAGATCCGAACCGGGCCGCGATCGAGATGGTCACGGGCGACGTCGAACCGTTCCTGGACGCGCTCGCCGGGCGCCTCGGACACCAGACCGATAACGGTTGGCTCGCCGCGTGGGCAGAGACAGAAGCCGCGCTCCGGTGCAGAATCGATGCCGTGCTCGACGCCTCCGACGAACTGTTCGAAGGTCGGATCGCTCGCGACGTCATGGCCGGGCTCCCGGAGCGGGCGAACCTGGTCGTCGCGTCGAGCATGCCGGTGCGCGACCTCGAATCCTTCGCCGCGCCCCGTGCCGGAGTTGCGGTGTACGCGAACCGCGGGGTGAACGGGATCGACGGGTTCGTGTCGACCGCCCTCGGGGTCGCCGCGGGGAGTGACCGACCGACCGTCGCACTCTGCGGTGACCTCAGCTTCCTGCACGACAGCAACGGCCTCCTCGGTGTCAACGAACGCGGGCTCGCGACGGTGTTCGTGGTGGTGGACAACGACGGCGGCGGCATCTTCTCGTTCCTGCCCCAGGCCGCACTGCCCGAACATTTTGAGCCGCTCTTCGGAACGCCGCCGGGGATAGATGTGGGTGGGCTGGCGCGAGCGTACGGCGTGTCGGTGGCCGAGGTGTGTGCCGCCGACGAGCTGATCCCGGCTCTACGCGCGGCGATCGCCGCTGGCGGCGTACGTGTGCTGCACCTTCGCACCAACCGCACCCACAACGTCGTGCAGCATGAAGCGGTGTGGGCCGCGGTCGCGGCGATCGCGGGCTGACCGAACGGTCTACGGACGGACCAGCGCAGCGAGCGCCGGGGCCAACTTTGCTTCGGTCTCGTTCCATTCGGCGTCGGCCACCGATCCGGCCACGATCCCGGCTCCCGCCCGCAAGACCGCAGATGAACCGTCGATCTCCGCACCCCGCAGGGCTACTGCCCACGCACCGTTGCCCGCCGCGTCCACCCAGCCCACCGGCGCGGCATAGCGGCCACGACCATTCGGTTCAAGTTCCCGAATGAGCGCTACTGCTGCAGCGCTTGGCGTACCACCGACCGCGGGCGTCGGATGCAACGCCCGGGCCAGCTCGAGGGCCGACGGCGGAAACTCCGCGCGCAGTCGACCGTCGATGTGAGTGGCGAGGTGGGCGAGGCGTCCGAAGCGGATGACCCGGGGACCGTCCACGTGCACCGGTTGCGCACACCAGCGGCCGATGATCTCGGTGACAGCCTCGATTACGAGCCGGTGTTCATCGGCGTTCTTCGCCGACTCGGCCAGTCGGGCCAACGCGTCGGGGTCGACGAGTGAACTCGTACCGGCCATCGGGTGGCACGAGATGTCGAGCCCCTCGCGCATCACCAGGAGCTCCGGACTCGCGCCGAGCAGGCCCGCGGCGGCGAACACGATGCATCCGGGTTGGTCGTCCCGAAGCCGAGTGGCGACGCGGGCGAGATTGAACGGCGCATCCGCCTCCACCGACACCTCGCGCGCGAGGACAACTTTGCTGACCCGGCCGGATTCGATCTCCGCGAGCACCCGGGCGACGCCGGCATTCCACGTAGCGCGATCAGTGGCCTGGGAAACGATGAAGCGAGTCGGCTCCGAGATCGGCCGCGACGGCTGCGGACGGGAGGGGCCGAGGTGGGTGATCCACCCACGACCGTCGGCGTCGCGTCCGACGACCGTGGCGGGGATGACGAGCTCGGCGGCTGACCGGGTATCGAAGGGCAACGCACCAACGGCGATTGCACCGGTACCGGGTGAGCCGACAGCGTTGTCGACGTCGATGGCCGCGAGCGCGGCGTCGACCTCGTCCGCTGGCACCCGCGCGAGCACACCCGCAGTCGCGAACTCCACGCCGTCGTGCGACCACGCGAACGCGTCGGGCGCGAGCGTAGACAGGGGATCGACCGACTTTGCGAGGGGTCGGGTGCGCGCGACCGTGTCGGTCTCGATGCGAAGCGCAGCGTGGGTCATGATCGAGTGCCGGTGATGAGTTGCACCGCGCCTCCCATGAACGTGCGCCGCTCCACGCGACGAAACCCGGCTCGGGTCGCGAGTTGGATCAACTCGGCCGGCGGGGGGAGGTACGCCGTCGAGGCGGGGAGGTAGCGGTAGGCCGCCGGCGCACCTGACAAACGCCCGCCCAGCCACGGGACGACTCGGCGGAACCAGACGTGGTGGCCCATCCGCATCAGCGGCTGTTCGGGTTCGGCGGCGTCGAGCATGGCGAACCGGCCGTCCGGACGCAGCACGCGTGCGCACTCGGCGAAGAAGACCGACAGGTCGGTGAAGTTGCGGAGGGCGAATCCACAGGTGACGCCGGCGACCGAACCGTCGGCGAGTGGGAGTACCAGCACGTCGGCACGTACGAGGGGGGCGATGGTGTGGCGCGCCGCGAGCATCCCGGCCGAGATGTCGAACCCGAACGCTCGGAATCCGGCCCTGGCAAGATCCTCGCAGAGGTCGCCGGTGCCGCAGGCGAGGTCGATGACGTGGGCCGCTGGATCGAGCTCCAGTGCGGCGATAGTCTTTCGCCGCCAACCCCTGTCGAGGCCCAAGGAGATCACCCGGTTGAGGCGGTCGTAGGTGGGCGCGATCGAGTCGAACATCGACTCGATCATGACGCGCTTGGTCTCACCCTCGGGCAATGTCGTGGGCGGAGTCACGCGAGTCGCGCGTCGTTGGTGCGGCTCGCTTCGACTTCGACCGCGTTGCGTTCGGCTGGCTCGCCAACTGCCTCGATGTGTTCCTGGGCCACGTTGAGCAGGACGCGCCGGAAATGATGCGCGACCAGCGCCGACACCGACGGGAACAGCACGCGAAATGCTTCGACGAGTTGGTCGGCCCGCACCTCGGCCGGAAGATCGGCGTCGAGGAGCGGCCGGCGCACGTACTCGTCGAACATCTCGACCGCGCCCTGCGCGAACTCGCGTGTGGCGTCGTGATAACGCCGGGCGATCGCGAGCAGCTCTGGAAGGGGAAGTCCGGTCTCGAGGAGCCGGATGGCAGCGCGCACCATCTCGACGTCGGCCTCGGTGTAGCGCGATTCGCCGTGATGGAGTCGCGGCACCATGAGTCCTTCGTTCGCGACGGCCTCGACCAGCACAAAGGAAACGTTGGCTCGCTCGGCGACCTCAGCCAGCGAGAACGAAGCCCTGTCGGCATCGCCAGCGTCGGCCTCGGTCACCGCCGTGACGAGCGGCATGTCGGCCGGTTGTAGCTCGCCGTTCAGCAGGCGACGGATGACCGCGAGGCTGAATCCTTGGGCCTGAAGACCGCGGATACGGGCGAGCCGCTCCTCGTGGCCGGGCCCGTAGAACGCCACCCGCCCGGCCCGATCCGGCGGCGGAAGGAGCCCCCACTTCTGGTAGAAGCGGACCGTATCGACCGAGATGCCGCAACGTTGGGCCAGTTCACCTACCCGCCAGCGTGCCGTCCCGGAATCCACCGTCGAATCATAGGAGCAATCACTCCCACGATCGCGACTGTGAGCCGGTCCTCAATGTCTAGGGGTCTGGAGTTGACCCGGGATCTTGCGCGTCGGACGGGGAGCAGTCACTTGGTCCAGCCCCGACGGGTTCGCAGCGGGCATCCGCGGCATCCGCGGCGATGTGGACTGGAAACTAGAACTACGCACCCAACCATGCGCTAGCTGGCTACTCGGTAGCCCTCGGTCTCGCGACGGGCAAGCAGTTCGCATGCGATGTGTTCCCAGTTAGCGAGAGCTTCTTCCATCTGAACCACTTTCCTACGTGCGCCCTTCAACCTCTCCCTGGCATCGCCAAGTTGGTCGCGGGCGGCATCGATCTGGTTGGCGAGCAGGCATTCGGGACTCAAGTTGTCGCCTGCAGATCTCGCATTTGAACGCCTGTCGTCGTTGAGCGGCTTCACCGTCATGGTCAGTTGGTCGCTTTCTGCATCTAGATCGATGCGGTTGGGTGCTTTTCGACCAAGGGGCGGCCGAACCGGGGAGTTTTGTTCGAAGTCCACGAAAACTCCGTGCACTTGGTGAACACAGTGAGAACGAAACGAGTCCGGAAGTAGTTCCCAAGACCTAGATCTCACGCTCCGTGAAGGTGCTGTAGTTAACCCATGAGGCTGCCGATAAAATGGTCGCCTAGATTCATGGCGCTTTCGAACCCAAGAGGGAAGATGCGATCACATTCTGTGAGGAGTCGAATACGGAACGGGTTGGTCGCGTGCGCGACCGCGGGCTTGCTGCTCGCGGTTATGGCTCCGATCGATTCCGCATCGGGTGCACCCGCCGACGTTTCCGATTCCCTCGCTGGTGGACCTGTTGCTCCCGACCCGAATAGCGCAGCGGTACCGCTACCCGAAATTGCTGACGACCGCGTTCTGGTCGGCCTCAAGCCGGGGACAACCACGGCAGCCGCGCTCGACGTCGCTGCCGACGCTGGCGCTTCCGTTTCAACGCTCGATGGTCAACTACTCATCCTCGACCCGGCCGGTTCCCTCAACGCGGCGAGCGTCGGTGCAGAGACGGTCGCACTGGAAGGCGACCCCCGCGTTGCTTACGCCGAACCCAACTATCGGGTGCGCGCAGCGTCGACTCCAAACGATCCTCACTACGGAAATCAGTACGCGCTTCGCGACGACGTGACCGGAAGCATTAATGCGACGCGCGCGTGGGATGTAACAACTGGTTCCGATGCAGTCGTTGTCGGTGTTCTTGATAGCGGTGTCGACATCGACCATAGCGATCTGGTTGGCAACC
>CAMDCC010000079.1 GCA_945889545.1 Bifidobacterium breve
CACATCGGCGACTCGATCTACTACCACACGCCCGGTGACACGCCTGACGCTGTGAGTGGAAGAACGCTCCAGCACAACGGCGACTCGGCCCTTGCGATTGCGCGCTTGTTTGGCAACACGCGTGCCGGTGCGTTCCCGGAACCTTCCGACGCGGTGTGGGTCTCGCTCACCTCGCATGTACTGCTGGTGTACTCGTTGCCGTTCGCGTGGTTCCTCGGTGCCGTCGTGCTCGCGCTCCTCATTGCGATGGTGGTGATCGCGCGCCAACGAGGAGCGCGTTGGAAGGGATTGGGGTACGGCGTGCTGTCGGTGGTGGGCGCCGCGATCGCGGGTGCCGTGCTCGTGACCGTGATGCTCAACCTGATCCGAATGCTGCATCCTGGTACGGACGAGTACCTCCAGAGTTTCAAACCGCAGTACGAGGACCTTCCCGACTCGTCCGCGTATTGGTGGGCCTTCGTCGCCGCGGCGGGCGCCATCTCGGTGGTCGTGTTCAGCTTCGCTCGGCGGTGGTTGACGGCCATCGAGCTGGCCGTGAGCGGCGTGGGGATGATCAGCGTGCTGGCGTTGGTGACCACCGCGTTCGCTCAGCCCATCAGCTACCTCGCGGTGGTCCCGGCGCTCGGCAGCCTCGTGGGGATGTTGATCTGGCTGCTCGTTGGTCGCGGCTCGCTCGACCGAATCGGGTCGACCGTCCTCGTCTCGCTCTGCGCAGTGCCGGCCTTGCTGGTGTACATCGGCATGTTGCGCTTCTCGGCCGTTGCGCGCATCGGGATCTCGGCGTACTTCATTCCCCTCGTGGCGATCCTGCTCGCGTTGCTCATCCCACATCTCGAGACGCTCCGGCAGATCCATCGCTGGCTTGCCCCCAGCGCGCTCGCCCTGGTGAGCGTGGTGCTACTCGGGTTCGGCGCGGCGACCGTCGACATCGACCCCAGCACGACGCGGCCGCGGCACGTCGACGAGCTTGCGTCGGTTGCCGACTTCGCGCCGGTCGTGTTCGATCGTGAGGGCGACAGCCCGTGGACCGTCGGTGTCGTCGAGAGCGAATCGGGGCGCACCTGTCTGCAGGCATCGGTGGCAGACGACGAGGAGACGAGCGACATCGGCTGGTGCCCGGTCCTCGGTGAGCTCGCGCCGCAGCTCGACTACCAGTGGGGTAGAACCGCGACTGGTCGCTGGACACACGCGCCGGGTGCACGTGAGAGCGACATCTCCCCGTACCGTCCGGATGCAACGTCGGCGCCGATCCTCTTTGGCACGGTGCGAGACGACGCGGCGTTCGTCCGGGTCGTGGCCGACGGCGAGCAGTACGACGCAGCCCCCACGCTCGAGCCCAGCTTCGAGGGCCTGGTGTGGGTGGTGGCTCTCCCCGATGGAACCCGGGACATCGACGAGATCCTCATCATTGACGCCGCCGGGGGCGAGACACGTGTCGCCCCCGGCTTCCGGCTCCGCTACTCCTGACGCCGTCTGCGGCCGCCCTCCCAAACGGAGCAAGTGACGCTGCGCCGTCATATTTACAACGGAGCGTCACTTGCTCGGGTCTTGGGGTGCTTCGAGCCAGTCGTGCAGCACTTCGGCGCGATGTTCGTCGAGGGTGGGGGCGATGCCGCTGTGGAGCCGCTCGAGATCGCCGCGCGCAGCGAGGTGCGGGTCGGCGAGGAGGTCGCGCACGTCGTTGACGGGGGCGATCGGTATACGGGCATCGATGAACGCAGCGATCACTTCGTCGCGGTCGTGAGCACCGATCCACTCGGCGACGAGTGCGTCGATCTCGTCGGCGACGGCCACGCGCGCAGCTGAGGTCTTGTAGCGCTCGAGCTCGGCGGGGGAGTCGTGACCGATGAGCGCGAACACCCGCGACGACTGCCCGTCGGTCGTGCCTGAGACCGCGACCCAGTGCTCGTCGCGCGTTCGGTACACGTTGCGCGGAGCACCGCCGTGGACTCGACTCCCGGAGCGGCGCGGTGGTTCGGGGCCGGGGTCGTAGGTGGCGAAGGTCGCGCCCATCACGTGGAGGATCGGGTCGTACATCGTGGCGTCGACGAGACGGCCTTGGCCGTCTGACCCTGGTGACGCGTCGCGGCCCCAGCAGGCTGCAAGCGCGCCCACCACGCCGCCGAACGCGGTGAGCGTGTCGCCGAGCGCGACCGACGCGAGCACCGGTGGACCGTCGGGCATGCCGGTCATGTGGGCGAGACCACCGAATGCCTCCGCGAGCGTGCCCGCGCCCGCACGATCCGCGTACGGACCGGTGAGTCCATAACAGCTCACGCTCACCACCACGAGGCGCGGATTCACGGCGGCGAGCTCGTCGTAGCCGAGGTGCCAGCGCTCCCGGGTCTTGGCGTCGAGGTTCTCGATCAGCACATCGGCCGAACCGAGGAGTCGCCGGAACGTGATGTGATCGGCGTCGGCCACCAGATCGAGCACGATCGAGCGTTTGCGCCGCCCGACCCAGTTCCAGTTGCGCGACACGCCGTCGCGCAGCATGCCCATCTGGCGCATCGGGTCGCCGGTCGGCGGTTCCACCTTCACGACGTCGGCACCGAGATCGGCCAACATCGCCCCGATCTGCGGAGCGGCGTAGAAGGTGGCGACTTCGAGGACGCGCAGCCCTGTGAGCGGACCGCGCGCGGGCTGGGCCAGCGCTAGTCCTTGAGCTCGACGAGGATCTCGCGGTACGGCTTCTTGCCCGTGTTCTTGGCGGTCTCCACGCCGCCCTTCTTCGTATAGAAGACGTTGCCGTACACCACGTCGCCCTCCACCGTGCCGGGTGGGTACTCGCCGTGAGTGTCTTCTTCGAAGATCCCGGCGATCTTGTCGCCGTCGAGCTGGATGAGCAGGTAGTCGTGGTGGTGCTCGTGCAGGTCTGACGCTTCGCCCGGCTCGAGCGCGAGCTCCCACACCTTCACGCGGTCGTTCTCGAAGAGCACCTTCGTGGCCACATCTCCCAACGTGCGCTCAGTCATGGTGCATCCCCTCCGCTCTCCAGGTGACGACATCGCCAAGAAGCGACACTGTCAAGAAGCGACACTGTAGGAGGCGAGGCCGTGGCGTGCGGGCCGCGCACGCGTGCTCCCGTACGATGGCGCCATGCTCATCCGTCGCCGTGCTGCCTTGTTGGCGCTCGCGGCAGGGATCAGCGCCAGCGTCATGGTCACGGCCGCACCAGCGCCCGCGGGCGAGCTCGTGCTGCCGCCCACGCAGTCCGCGGCTGAGCGCATCGTCGACGAATACAACGCAAAGAACGATGCGAACAACGCCAGTCTCGACATCGAAGGTCAGGCTGCGATCGAGGGCGCGCCGATCAAGACGATCGACGACGTTGCGTACCACGAGGCATTCGGCCGGGGAGAGACCAGGCTCGGCGAAGGCGCCGACATCCGGGATATCAGTGACATCAGTGTGTTCGTGCCCGACCAGTCGAGCTACCCGCTCACGTTCCTGGCGTTCGAGCGCTTCGCCTCGCCGGACGGATCCAGTGTGAACGAGCAGTTCCTCGTGTTCGCGAAGACCAGCTCCGACTCGCCGTGGAAGGTGACGCACGCGGCGTCGTTGCTGCCCGACGCCATCGTGCCCGACGTAGCCACCGATGAACACGGGCTGGCCACGCTGGTCAAGGGCAAGCTCGCGTCGAAGCTCCAGGTCAATCCCACGAAGCTGTCACCCAAGCTTGCGAGGTTGTGGCAGGACTCCGCCGAGGGCGTACCGATCGCCAAGCCATTCGAACCCGGGCTGCTGACTACCGACGCGGGTGCCGTGTTCCTCAACGAGCTTGAACAGCTCCCGATCAACGAGTCGCGGGTCGACTTCAAGTTTCGCTCCACCGAGACCCAACCGCTGTGCTTTGCAACCGACGCCGCCGGCGCACTGTGCTTCTTCGTCATCAACTATCGGGCCACGCTCGACCCCGTGAGCGGGATCTACGTGCAAGACGATTCGCGCGTGACGCTGACCGGCCTGGTCGTTCCAGGTGAGTACGGCGGCGCGATCTTCGAACGGACCGCGCTCGTACTTGCTGCGGTACCGAAGCGCTCGAACCTCGCACGCGTCGACGTGATTGGCTTCTACAACGGTCTGGTTGCGGCTCAAGGCACCCCGAAAGGAGTAAACGTCCCCGGCGATGCGGTCTAGAGCTCTGGTCTAGAGAGAGGCGGCGGCGTCCACGTACGCATCGCCGAGCTCGCCTAGCGTGCTTCGAGCACCATCCACGTCGAACGCGAACGCGGTGAGCACGAGCTGGTCCACACCCGCGTCGCGGTATGCGCTGAGGTGCGACGGATCCGCTGGCTTGAGGTATGGGCACACCGTCACGTCGATGTCGCTCAGCGATCGACCGTGCTCCGAGAGGAATCCACTCAGTCGCTCCACTGACGCGGCCGCGGTGTCGGGCAGGTGGTTGAAGCCGTGCCAGCCGTCGCCGAGCTCGGCGACGCGCCGTAACGCCGCGTCGGTCTCGCCGCCGAAGTAGATCGGTGGGCCGCCGGCCTGGAGCGGCTTGGGGAACATCCGGCACGACGGGAGCGTGTAGAGATCGCCGTCGTACGACGACACCTCGTCGCGCCAGAGTGTGCGCATGACGCCGAGGTATTCACGCGTGCGTTGCGCGCGCTTCTCGAACGGCTCGTTGAGCGCCGCGAACTCCTCACGCAGCCAGCCGATGCCCACGCCGAAGTCGAGCCGGCCGCCGGAGAGCCAGTCGATCGTGGACACAGACTTCGCGGTGTACACAGGATTGCGCTGCGGCACGAGGCAGACCGCAGTGCCGAGACGGATGCGCTCGGTGGTCGACGCAAGGAAGGCGAGCGTGCTGAACAGCTCGAGCATCCCGGAGTCGGCGGGGATCCCGAGGCGTCCGTCGTCGGAGTAGGGGTACTTCGACGAGTACTCGTCGACGAACACCACGTGCTCGCCGATCCACAGCGAGTCGAAGCCGGCGTCCTCGGCCGCAGCGGCATAGGCCACGAGGAACTCCGGGGTCGCGACGGGGCTCACACTCGGCAGAAAGAGGCCCATGCGCACGGGATCGAACATACTCTCGCAATGGCCACAGCCCCCTCACTCACGCCAGCCGACCTCCCGCTAGGAGTGGACCTCACCGATCCGTGCACGTTCGCCGACGGGATCCCGCACGAGGTGTTCGCCCGACTGCGGAGCGAGGCACCGGTGGTGTGGCACCCGGAGCGGCCCGATGGGCCGGGCAAAGGTGCCGGGTTCTGGAGCGTGACCCGCCACCACGACGTGGTGGAGGTGAACCGCGACGCGCCGGCGATGTCGAGTGCGCGCGCAGGGAACATGATCTTCGACACCCAAGGGATCCAGGGTTCCGACGAGTCGCGGATGCTCGTGCACATGGACCCGCCGCAGCACACCCGCTTCCGACTTCTCGTGAACCGCGGCTTCACCCCCCGCATGATCGGTCGGCTCGAGGATTTCATGGTCGAAGTCTCGACCCGCACTCTCGACCGGGTGGTCGATCGTGGTGAGGCCGACCTTGTGGAGGACATCGCGGCTGAGCTCCCGATCCAGGTGATCGCGCAGCTCATGGGCGTCGGTGAGGAGGATCGGCCCAAGGTGTTTGACCTGAGCAATCGGTTGATCGGCTTCGACGACCCCGAGCTCGGTGGCGACGGCGTGCTCTCAGCGCAGAAAGCCGGCGCCGAGATGTATGAGATCGCCAATCGCGTGGGCAAGCACAAGCGCGCGGCGCTCGACGCGGGCGAACCACCTGCCGACATCGCTGGTGTGCTGCTCCAAGCCGAGGTCGACGGTGAGCGACTGACCGAGCTCGAGTACGACATGTTCTTCCTGTTGCTCACCGTTGCCGGGAACGAGACCACTCGCACCGCGATCGCACAGGGGATGCTCGCGTTTATGAATCATCCCGATCAGTGGGACCGGCTGCGTAACGACCGCTCACTGCTCCCGACCGCGGTCGACGAGATCTTGCGCTACTCCACACCGATCATGAACTTCCGTCGCACGGTGATGGGCGACGGAGAGATTGGTGGTCAAGCGGTGAAGGACGGCGAGAAGGTCGTCATCTGGTACGCATCAGCGAACTTCGACGAGGACGTGTTCACCGATCCACTGACATTCGACGTGGGGCGAACACCGAACGAGCACGTCACGTTTGGCGGCGGCGGCCCCCATTTCTGCCTGGGCGCGAATCTCGCGCGCCTCGAGCTGCGAGTGATGTTCGACCACCTGCTCGACCGCTTGCCGCTCCCCGAGCTCGCCGGCCCGGTCGACCGGCTGCACTCCAACTTCAACCACGGCCTGAAGCGCATGCCTGTGCGCTGGAAGGCCTGACCCACGGATCAGTCACCCGAATCGGGATTCTCGGCACGTTCAAGGCGTCCATGTGTCGTTCAGCGTGCCGAGAATCCGCGTTGGCGCCGGTCGGCCCTCGAGCTCTCCGCCGCCCGGACTGCCCTGACCGTCGTCCTGACCAGGCGGACCGTCGAAGCCTGGGGGCCGTGGGCACTCGCTGCCTGAACCGCCTCGGGAACCAGGGCCGAACGGTCGCGGGTCGCTGTTGTCGCCTCCGGAACCGTCGTCCGGGGCACCGGGCACCTGCTGTACATCGGCGATCGGGTTGATGAGGTTCCTTGAATCGTCGCGGTCGTTGCCGATCGCGTACCCGATGCCCCCTGCCGCGAGGACGCCGACCAGTGCCAGGGCCCAGACCGGCAGCGTGACGCTGGCACGAGGTTCTTTCGGAGCCTTGGTCTCTTCGGTCGCGTCGACTGGCTCGGTCGCGTTCGGGGTCTCGTCGTCAGCCATGCAGCACCTCTCCTCAGGATCCCGTCGTTGGGAACGAATCATGAGAAGTGTCGCGAGTCGATCCTGAAGAGAGCCTGAGAATCTTCTGAACGAGGTGGCTCAGGCGATGCGCCGTAGGAGCTCGGCGATCACGGGGTTGCGCTCTCGACTCGAGAGGTCGACCGTCTCGCCATGGGCGTTGGCATGGGCCAGGGTGATGAGCGGGATCTGGATGCACGCGGCGCGAAAGCCGCCCCAGGTCTCGTACCAGTCGAGGTGCTCCAGCGGTCGCCCGAGCTTGTGCTCGTAGGCGACGACGCGGGCGTCGTGATCCATGAAGCCAGGGAGCGGCGGGAAGAACTGGAGTCCGATGCGGTCGAGGAAGATGTACCAGCCGAGATCGAGCTCGGCGGGTCCGAGCAGGGCCATCTCCCAATCCATCACGGCGCGCACGGAGCAATCTTCGGCGTAGATGAGGTTGCCGATGCGGGTGTCGCCCCACACGAGACCCCGTGTCGGTGGTTCCGGCGGGCGATGCGCTGCGCACCACTCGAAGATCGTCTCGAGAGTGTCGAACCGCTTACCTTCACTTGCCCAGTCGCTCGCCCAATCGAGGTACGCGCGCCAATACCCGAGCTCCTGGGCGATCGAGCCGGCACCGTGCTCCGGACGGTCAAGAAAGCCGAGCCCCGCGTGGTCCACATCCACACGGTGGATACGTGCGATCGCATCGAGCCCGGCGTCGAGGACGAGCGCCTGCTCCTCGGGTGGCGCGTCCTTCACCCAACCTTCGAACTGGTAGCCGGGCCGATCCGGTGGGATCCGGCCGTCGACGAACTTCATCACGTAGAACGCGCGCCCGAGCGCGGCATCGCTTGGCTCTCGCCACAGCACCTCAGGCACAGGGACGTCGGTGTGTGCGCGAAGCGCCTCGAGCACTTGCGCTTGCTTGTCGAGGTCGTAGTCGGGGAACAGTCCGGGGCCAGCGGGTGCGAGTCGCAACACCAGGCCGTGGGTCGCGCCGTCCCATTCGGCCGCCGTGACGTACGTCTCGTTCGAGAACCCACCGTGGCTGGGGACTGAGAATGCATCGAGCACGACGGGCGCGCCGACCTGTTCAGTGAGCCACTCGGCGAATCGGTCTTGCAGCTCGTCCACCGTCACGCGGCGCAGGCTACGCGTAATGTGCGAACACGCGGGTCCCGAAGGGAGCTCGCCAGCGAACGAACGGCAGCGGGACGGGTACCCCGGCCCGCAGAGAGTGAGCGAATATTTTGGACAACAGCATTGGGCCCCTCGTTCCGGCCGACGAGACGCTGCTGCACCAGGTGGTCGACACGTTCGCGATGGTGGGTTCCACCGATCTCGGGTGGACCGAGAAGATCTGGTCGCAGGCGTGTGCGAACGACGGGTCGGTGCAGGCCGTGTTCGGCCTCGGGAAGTACACCAACCGCAACGTGCTCGATGCCTTCGGTGGCATCTCACGCGGTCGCGAGCAGTGGACCGTGCGGGGGAGTCGTGCCCTCCACCATGACCCCCACGCCGCGACCGTCGGACCGTTGCGGTACGAGATCGTTGAACCGCTCGAAGCAGTCCGCATCGTGTTGGAGCCCAACGACATCCAGCCGATCGCGTTCGACGTGGTGCTGCGCGGCGTGGTGCCGGCGCGCATGGAAGACCGCGAGCTCTTGCGCTCGCCGAGCGGCACTCGCCTCACCAACGACGTTGTGCGGTACCACCAGGCCGGCACCGCCGAGGGTTGGATCGAGATCGATGGTGTGCGTCAAGACGTGACCGCCGGCGATTGGATGAGTGCTCGGGATCACTCGTGGGGTGTGCGCACCAACGTGGGTGAGCCGGCCCGCGACCTCCAGCCCGGCACGTACCCACCCGATCCGCGGAGCCTTACGAGCTGGTCGCCGGTGCTGATGACGCGACCCGACGGGTCGCAGTACGTGGTGTTCCACTACTTCATGGAGACGAACTTGCCCGGGCTCCCGCCGCGCCGCTTGCGCGGTGGGATCGAGCATCCCGACGGGAGTGAAGAGCCCTTCGTCGACGCGCGCCTCGAGGCGCGCTTCGACGACACCAACCGGCGGTTCCTGGGAGGCACCTTCACGTTCGTGCATCCCGACGGCACCGCGCGGCCGTTGGCGATCACGCCGGTGTCTGACACGGGATTCCACCTCGGTACCGGCTTGTACTTCGGGCTCGACGGGGTGCGCCACGGCATGTGGCGCGGAGACCTGAGTGTCGACGGCGACTACGTCGCCGACTGCACCGATCCCGAGGTGGCCCGGCGCATCCACCAGCACCGCGACTGTGTGGTCGCCGTCGACGACCCGGCCGGCGGCGGGAAGGGCATCGGGCCGATGCAGTCGATCGCGATCGGCGGCTTCCCCGACTACGGCCTCACATTGGCGAACACTTTCGTATAGGTCGCCGTTCTTCGTTCGCTACAGGTCGGTGCTACTTCTGGTCGAAGTAGGCGGAGTGCTCCATCATCCCGGCGGAGTGCGTGCTGCCGCTGCCGACGCCGTCGGGGCGGGTGTGCGTGTACGCGTCGGCTTCCAACGCGAGGAGTGCGTCGAACCGGTCACGTAGCTCCGACTTGTAGCCGTGGTCGACGGCAAGGTTCACGAGCTCGCCGGGGTCTTCGTGATGGTCGTACAGCTCGTGCTCGAGGTCGCCGAATGCCGCGTCGGGCCCGAAGCGCATGCCCTTCTGCCACGGGATCGTGCGTCCGGTGCTGTCGACCCCGCCACCAACGCCGTAGTACCGCACGTACTTGTGACGCCCGTCGAAGTAGCCGCGCAAGGCGAAGCGCAGCCCCACACACGACATGTGCCAAGCTTGCTCCTGCGCGAACAGCACGTGGTCGCGCACGGACTCAGCCTCGCCAGCAAGCAGTGGGGTGAGATCGACACCCGACATCGTCGCGGACGCCGCGTCATCGACGCCCGCGAGTGAGCACACGAGCGTGGGGATGTCGGCGCTCGATGTGAGCGACTCGGTCGAAGAGTCGGGTGTGGCAAGTCCGGGTGCGCGCACGTAGAGCGGTACGTGCATGATCTCGTCGTACGCGAACGGTCCCTTGCCGCGTAGCCCGTGCGATCCGGCCTGCTCACCGTGGTCGCTCGTGAAGATCACGACCGTGTCGTCGGCGTTGCCCGTGGCGTCGAGGGCATCGAGGATGCGACCGATGTGCCCGTCGGACAGCGTGTGGAGGTGGAAGTAGTAGTCGAGCGTGCGGCGCCACGTGCGCTCGTCGTCGAGCTCGAGCTTGCCGAAGAACGTGTGGTTGTCCTCCCACCGCCACTGCTTGTGCACCGCGGGCTTGGCGTTGAGGTCGTCGTCGAAGTTCGCAGGAAGGTCGAAGTACTCGTCGTACTGGCCTTCGAACTGAGCGATCGAGCCCCGGCCCGGCACCGCCTCACCGATCATCGATGCGTACAGATCGGTGAGCTCGCGGTTCGCGGCCTGGTAGTCGGGCTGATCGGCCGGGTACCAGCAGATGTCGTGCGGGTTCACCAACCCGACCACGAGCAGCCACGGCTCGGTGCTCGTGCCGTGCTCACCGAGCCAGTGCTCCGCGTTCGTGGTGATGATCTCGTCGTAGTACGTGCCGGTGCCAGCGAGGCCGGTCCA
>CAMDCC010000080.1 GCA_945889545.1 Bifidobacterium breve
CGGCTCGCAGCGAGCCCCAAACCGCAGACCAAACCACGTTCACGCTGCTTACTGAAAGGTTCGGGCTAGTTCCGCGAGCCGTGCGCATCCGACTGCTTGTCACCGAACTTGTCACCAGCGGGAACCGACTCAGCGAGTCTCCACGGACGTAACGGGTCTGCGCGGAATGCGCGCCCAACTCAGGGCTACTCCGCGTGCCTCGACGGGTCTGGACGGTTATCTCGCCGTCCGGCGGGCAACGGGCGATAGGTTGCGCCGCGCGCGGAACGAGCGAGGAGTGTGGCCAGTGACAGAACCGTTGCTTCTCGGGATCAACCACGTCGCTCTCGCGGCACCCGACGTCGACGCGACCGCGTCCTTCTATGCCGATGTGTTCGGGCTCGACATCACCGACATCACCGAGCCGGGGTCCTATCGCAACGTCCTGCTGTTCTTCCCGAACGGCTCGTTCGTGCAGGTGCTCGACGCCGCCGACGGGCCGATCGTGGTCGCGCCGGAGTGCGCGCCGGGCCATGGGCTGTACCACCAGGGTGCTCCGCTCGACCACTTCTCGCTGTTCGCAGCGGACGTCGCCGCGCTTGAGGAGCTTCGTGATCGTCTCGTCGCGCGTGGTGTGACCGATGGCAGCATCGAGGACATCGGCGGGATCGTGCGGAATCTCGAGTTCAAGGATCCCGACGGCCGAAACGTCGATGTGACCGCGTTTGTTTGAGCTGCACAGCACGGGACATGCCTGAAACCCCACCTGAAGGTCACGCCTCCCGAAGTCGTGATATCACGCGAGCTGCTGAAGCGTGACAAGGAGTTGCTGGACCGGCTCGCACGGTGACTCGCGCAGTGGCTCCGCGAGCGCGTTCACTTCGCCTGATCTGTCACCGACCTTGTCACCAGTGGGAACCAACTCAGGGCGTCACTCCGGACATGACGGGTCTGGAAGGAATGAGCGGTCAACTCAGGACTACTCGGCTGCGTTGCCGGGCTGACTTCTAACGGACCGGCCGAGCGCGGCTAGTTGGGCGCGCTCCCTCGTCACTTTGCCCGAGGTTGTATTCGAATCGGTCGAGGAGCTCGAAGAGCTCGTCGCTGATCCACTCGCGATCACGTCGTCGCCCGACACGAGCTGGGACGAGCACTTCTCTCTCTTCGAGGCGGTTCAATGCGGCGCGCGCAGCGGTGGGACTGACGCCGTATCGCTCTGCAGCCGTTTCGGCGCTCACTACAGGTTGGGCAGGCAGCCCAAGGATGATCTTGCGGGCCACAGCGTCGCCACGTGGGGAACCGGCGCGGTCGATGAGTTCGGCGAGCAGGACATCGATCTGGCCCCAGAGTCCCTGCGTCGCACCCTTTGCCGTAGTGATGGCATCCGCGAAGGCCCCGATCCAGTCGTCGGCTCTGCCGTCACGGAAATCGGTGAGTCCTGCGATGTAGCGCTTGGCGTTTGTGGCCAGTACGACACTGACCGGTGGTACGAAACGACGCGCGGCACCGCGGCGTCGCAGGATCACATGGATGAGGCATCGCCCCGCGCGGCCGTTGCCGTCGGCGAATGGGTGGATGGTCTCAAACTGAGCGTGAGCGATCGCAGCTTGTGCGATCGCAGGAAGGTCATCGAGGTTGACGAACGCGACGAGGTCATCAAGCAATGCCGGAACTCGGTCAGGTGGAGGCGGGATGTACTCGGCGTTCGCCGGGCTCGTACCGCGCCCGCCAATCCAGTTCTGCTGGGTACGAACAACGCCAGCGATGCGCTCATCAGCGGTGCCTTCGAGCAGTGTTCGGTGTATGTCGAGCAAATCAGCGAGCTGAAATTGATGTCCATCGGTTCCGATGGCGATCGCTCGCTCCATTGCTCGAATGTTGCCCAGCACAGCGCGGGCGGCGCCGTCCGCGGCCCCCGGCTCGTAGGCGGCCAGCGCGAGCCGTTTGTTCGACGCGCGTAGTCCTTCGATGAACGATGAACCCAGTGCCTCGGCGCGCAGGAGGGGCGCGGCGAGTGTCTCCAGATCGTGTCCGGCGCCGGCTGCATTGACTTCGCCGAGCGCCGCGGTGGCCTGTGCCACCGCCTCGGCCGCGCGACCCGCGAGCGGTTCGTCCCAGTCGCAGATGGGATCAGGAACGAACGCCTGGAATCGGAAGGGTTGTCGGTCGCGGCGGGCGCCGTAGCCGCCGCCTTCCCAAAGGCAGTCAACGAGCTGAGGCAACGGATCGATCCTTTCGTCCGTGCCGAGCAACGAAAGGAACAATGGCGTTCCTTTCGTTACGACATTCTTGCCTACGGCTCTCCGCTACGCAAGGATCATGTCCGATCCGTGCGTAGCGCTTGCGGAACCTTCTCACGCCCGACTCGCCGCCCTCTTCTTGTCACCAGTGGGAACCGACGCAGGGGTCGCTCGCTAGGACTGGACGATCTCCCGAATGCGGTCAGCGAGAAACGGGTCGCGTTCCTCGAAGGGGTATGCGTTGAAGAATGCTTCCGCTGCTTCCTCGGGTGACCCGAACGTGCAGTCTCGCCAGATCGCCTCGAGGTCATCGGTGTCGACGGCTCTCGAGGCCATCAGCTTCATCACGAAGATCTGATCCATGGGCGCACCGAGAACACGCAGTGTCGGCGTATTCGAGAGCACCTCGCAATCCTCGAGCCTGAAGGTCGCGGGCGCGAACCTTGCGGCCGAGTCGTTGAGCCATGCTGGAGCGAGGTCATGTCGCGCGGCAACCCGCGCGACAGCGTCTTTGACGTCGCGGTCGAGACGTTGAACGCTATCGACGTCGCCCGTCGTGGCTCGGTATCCGTGCCATGCGAGCAGCGCACCTCCAACGATGACGAGGATTCGCTGGGAGCCTGGCTCCAGCTCGTCGGCGACCTCAGCGATGTAGCCCTGGATCGAGGCGGCGTCGAGCGGTTGGTCAGACACCGACTGTCGTCGGGTTTCGCCACAGGCTCTCCGTGTCGATCATGAGGCCCCGCGCTTCGAGTTGGTTCGGAATCGTTCGGCCGCTGACCGAGCGCGCGATCGGCGGTTGGAACGGCTCTTCGAGTGCCGGGGTCGAACTTGCCCACGCGGGTCGAGGTAGTCCTGCGTCATCAGCGAGCTTCTCTGCGACTGCTGCCAACAGGGCGTCGACGGCTCGTTCACCGGCCGGAAGCGGAGTCTCGTAGATCGCCTCTGGTGTCAACTCGGGGTGCAGCGCGAGCTCGTCGAGGAACGCGCGCCAGCGTGTCCAGTCCAGTCTCAACCGGCCGTTGGCGCGCGTCCATGCATCGGCCAGGTCACCGAGACGGGGACGTCGCGGAGTTCCACATCTGCTCGCGGTGAGCCGCAAGGTGAAGCCCGCTGCGCCGAGGATCCTTTCGAGCGTCTGGAATGAGGGATCGACGGTGCCTGCCTGGATTCGCGTGATGGTCGATCCCGCGACCTGGGCATCGTTCGAGAGCCTCCTCACCGACAGCCCGGACGATGCCTTGGCGTTGCTGACAAGGTCTCCGATCTCCACAGGTGTAAGCATATTTGCGTACATCTGTGCGTTGCAAGCTCGCTACGGATTTGCCGCGAGCATTGAGTGCTCGGGCCGTCTCTCCGGAGGGAATGTCATCGGTTCTCCGACGCGACCGCCCGGCCCTCGAACGTTGAAGTCGGGGGCCGGGCGACGATCATTCGCCCTCGACGGCGCGCTCGACTTCGGCCATGGCCGACCAACCCTCACCGGGAACCTCGACGTTCACGACCTCGGGCATGCCGGCGTACGCGTGACCCATCTGGCCCATTGCCGCCTTGAAGTGGTCTGAGTTCACGTGGGCATCACCCGCGGCCCGGTCCCGGAACATCTCGACCAGCACGTACACGTTGGGGTCGTCGACGCTGCGATACCAATCGAAGCAGAGGTTGCCCGGCTCCGCGCGAGTGGCTGCGGTGAACTCCGCCGCGAGGACCGGCCACTCGTCGGCGTACTTCGCGCGCAAAGGATGTCGGACGATGCTCAGGATCATGTCTCGAGGTCCTCTCGTGAAGGCGCCATGCAATCGTGCGGTCCTTGCAATGAATCGGCGCCGATCGTCGACGGCGCATGATGTGGACGAATGTCGGTTTGCGCAATGGATCCGCGAGCGCGTTCATTTCGCGTGAGGTCCGCGGGCGCCCATACCGGGTTTGAGGGGATTACGAGCTCTCGGCGACCGCCTTGACGCGTTCCAGCGTGCGGAGCATGTCGCGCCGGTTACGACGCTCCCGGAGGAACCCGCCGAGTGGACGCCAGATCTTGGTGAAGAGGTTGTCGCCGAGGTCGAACGACTCAGTGACATCGGTGCCGCCGTTGTCCGTGACGTTGAACTCGTAGCGCCAGGTGTTCACGGGCCGGTCGCGCATGATGACCGCGAACTCGAAGACGCGGCCGGGAACGCATTCGGTGACCTTGCACGTGGTCCAGTACAGGAACGGCCACTTCTCATTCCGCTTCACGTGGCCCCGGTACCGCGCGCCGACCGCCGGACCAGTGGCGCCGTCGATCCACTCGGCTTCGATCACCTCTGGGCTGTACTCGCCCATCTTCGTGATGTCGCTGACGAGTGCCCAGACCTTGTCCGGTGGCGCGTCGATGTGGAGAGTGACCGCAGCACGCATGCCAACCGACCTTAGGGCGTCGCGGGAAGGCCGTCAGAGTTGCGCCAGACCCCTCGCCCTCGCCGGTCGGCAACAAGATCTCGAACCCACCCGCCTCGATCGAACACAGAGGCCCCGAACCAACAAGGTTCGGGGCCTCTGAACGTTCGGGTGAAGTGCGACCCTGCCCGCGTCGCCTAGGACCAGAACGAGTCCCAGTTGTCGAGGTCGTAGAAGTGCTCGCGTCCGGAAGTGACGCGACCGTCCTGCAGATCGAAGACGATGCAGCAGTCGGTGTCGAGCTGCTTGCCGTTGCGCTCACCGGTGTTGTGGTGCAGACCGACCACTCGACCGTCGGGGCTCGCGAACACGTCGAGCAGGCTGGCCTTGAAGGTCCCGTCGGTCTCGCCGCCGTACTTCCCGAACTGCGCGAAGACCTCGTCACGGCCCTTCGCATCCCCGGCGGCCGAGCTCTTGCCCGGCGTGTGCCAGGTGGCGTTCTCGGCGAAGGCTTCGCTGAGTGCGTCGATATCGGCCCGGTTGAAGGCCGCGTACGCGGCTCGCACGACTTCGGCGTTTCGCTCGGCAACGTTCATCTGCATGCTCCTCCGTGAGTGACGGCGACGGGTCGTCGCCGATTGGCTTTAGGTGCATCGTGCGCCGATCCGGTGGCCCCGCACATCGGGAACCTTCCCTATTTGTCGCCCTATCTTTCGGAGGTTTCGCGTTCGGCACGGCCTCGTAGACGCGGGGTGTCTCAAGCCGCGATGCCACACTGAGCACGTGGATGCAGAACAGCGGGGAGCGGTGCCCCACCGTGGAAATCTCCCTGCGCCCGCGACGGCACTCATTGGCCGGACTCGCGAGCTTGCCGAGGTCGTCGACCTCGTGCATGCCAACCGGCTCACGACCCTCACCGGCGTCGGCGGTGTCGGGAAGACGCGGCTGGCCCTCGAGGTGGCCGCAGCCGTTGCACCTGCCTTTCCCGATGGCGTGTGGTTCGTCGAGTTGGCGCAACGCAATGCTGACCTCGGAGCGATTCGACGACCTCGTGGCCACCGGAGCCGCGTTGGATCTCGCCGGAGCAGCCGACTACGCGCGGGAGCAGATCCAACTCGCACGTGGGCAACTGGCGGCGCGCGGCACCCGTCCGAGTGCTGCCGGCGGCCTCAGCCGTCGCCAGATCGAAGTGCTCCGCCTGGTTGCCGAAGGGTGCACGACCCGAGAGATCGGCGAGCGGCTCTACCTCTCAGCGAAGACTGCCGACCACCACATCCAGCACATCTACACGAAGATCGGCGTGTCGACTCGGCCGACCGCAGCGCTCTGGGCATCTGAGCACGGCATCCTCGACTGATCTGGAGGGGCGACCGCGCACGGGACGGCGTCACTTGCCGCCGAGCCCGTCGGTCACCTTGACCTCCGCGCCCGTGCTGATCTGGACCGCGCGCTCGACTTCTGTCCGAGCGGCATCCGGGTGGCGCCTCAATTCGCCGGTCGACGGGGGATGGGCGCACCTTGTATGCGATTGAGGTGTGTTCATATGGCATACCATATGATCGATGGGACGGAAAGAAGTGCTGGTGCAACTCGATGACGAACTGGTCGAACGCCTGGACCGGCTGGCCGATGAACAGGGCACGAATCGTTCGGAGCTCTTGCGGCGCGGTGCGGCCGCGGTGCTTGAGGCTTCGGAGATGGCGAGTGCCGATCGCGATCTCCAGGACTCCTACAGGCGGATTCCCCAAGATCCGGCCGTGGTGACCGCGGCGGCACGGATTGCCGCCAAGACCGCACCAGAGTGGTAGCCCGCGGCGACATTGTGTGGGCCGATCTCGGCCCACCTGCTGGCCGGCGTCCGGTCTGCGTGCTCACCCGCGACGCCGCGATCGCGGTCCTGACCGCGTTTACCTGCGCGCCGATCACCCGAACGATCCGCGGCATCCACTCCGAGGTCAAAGTTGGACTAGCGGAAGGCCTCCCAGAAGCCAGCGTGATCACCTGCGACAACGTGATCACGATCCCAGCGGTGTCATTTGACGACCAGCCCGTCGGCCACCTCGACCTTCGGACCCGAGCTGCTCTGGACCGAGCGCTTCGCTACACCTTGGACATCCAGTACTGACAGCGTCGACGCCCGGATTGTCACACCTGTTTGGTACAACCAGCGCATGAACAGCGCGGATCTCCCCGAAGGACTGCTCGACACGGTACGTGCGCTCTTGGCCAAGGCCGAGTCGACTCGCTTCGAAGCCGAAGCCGAGGCGTTCACCGCAAAGGCGCAGGAGTTGATGGCGCGCCACCGGATCGAGCGTGCGATTCTCGACATGCGTTCGCCCGCCGGCGGCGACGATCCGCGGTCCCGTCGCGTCCTCGTCCCCGCTCCATACGCGGGAGCGAAGGCCGCGCTCCTGGCAAGCATCGCTCACGCGAACGGCTGCTCTGCCGTCTGGTCCGAGGATCTCGGCTTCACGACCGTCTTCGGATTCGGTTCCGAGCTCGACGCCGTCGACACGCTGTTTGCTTCGTTGCTCATCCAAGCGACGGCTGCCTTGGGTCGCCACGGTGCGAAGTTCGACTCGGTCGGGCGTCGCCGGACCAAGCGCTTCCGGCGGTCGTTCTTGCTGTCGTTCGCGGTCCGGATCGGAGAGCGCCTCGAGGCCACGGTCGCCGCCGCTGTGTCCGACGCTCGTGTCGAGGTCGGTACGGACCTCGTACCGGCACTCGCCGACCGAGAGGCCCGAGCGCGCGCCGCGGCCGAAGCTGCGTTTCCCGAGACGCGTCGCTTCGCCCCTGTCGTCACCGACGGCGATGGCTGGCATGCCGGCCGCGTGTTCGCCGACCTCGCCGACCTCTCCGTCGCTACACGTCGGTCCGTGACCCCGTAGCTCGCCCGAAGCCCCACGACCAGCGGGTCGGTAGCGCGGCGCGCGGTCGGGCCTCTCAGCGAAGCGGCAAGGTGATCGTGGCGGTACCGCTCACGTGCTCGCCGAGATCGTTGAGCGCCTGGAGCTCCACTTCTACGATGCCCTCGTCGCCGTCGCGCTCCACGGCGGTCACCTTCCCCGTGTAGGTGATGTCGTGGTTCGGGAACGCGGGCACGCCAAGGCGAATCGCGAGGCGCTTCACCATCGCGTCCGGCCCGGCCCAGTCGGTGAGAAAGCGGCTGCAATACGCAGTGTCGGAGAGGATGTTCATGAACATGTTGGGGGCGCCCTGCTGGTTCGCGTAGGCGCGGTCGTGGTGCACCGGCATGAAGTCGCGCGATGCGATCGCGCCGGCGACGATGCGCGTCGGGCTCATGATGAGCACCATCGGGGGAATCGCGTCACCGACCCGAACGGTGTGCCAATCGATCGTGGCGCGCGGAGCGGTCGGCTCGTTCACGAGCTCTCGTCTCCCGCCCGGAACTTGAGGATGCGGAACAGCTGCCGGCCGACGACCTCATCGTCGACCGTGTAGGTCGTGATCCAGGTGACGAAGTGGCCAGCACCGAGACGCGTCTGCTTCTCATCCGATACGGACTCGAGCACCGTGGTGGCCGTCAGCATCTCACCGAGATGCAGATACCGCACGATCTCGAACTCCGAGTTCGACGCGAGGGTGCCGACGAAGCCGGCCTCGTCGAGCAGGTTGAGCACCGCGGCGCGGCTCACATCGGTCGGCGAGCCGCCGCGCTCCGCGATGCCCGTGATGAGCGGCGTCGCCATCGTCCAGGTCTGCAGCATCAGGGGTGGAGCGACGATCCCGCCGAATCGTGACTGCGCCGCCGCTTCGGCATCGGTGTAGACGGGGTTCCAGTCTTCGAACGCGGCCGCCCAGTGCCGGATCATCGGCTGGTTGATCGGGTCGGGTGCGATCGTTGGCCCCGTGTCGCTTATCGGCCGACCGACGAGCTCGGCGAGACGCTCGACCAGGTCGGCGCCGCTCATCAATCGGGACCGTACAGCACGCCGGTGCGCAATCCACGCCGTGCTCTGCTTGAGTGCGGCGCCGTCGCGAAGGCAGCGTGGCCTCTACAGTGCCGTTGATGATGGCGGGTCTCCACGGCACCTTGGTCGCGCACCAAGGATGACGGCGAGTCCATGAGGATTGAGGGGCGAGCGCGGTGACCAGTCCTTCTTCCGGGGGCAGTGAGCGCGGAGGCCTCTCCTCCATCGGCGGCTCGCTGGTCCGGGTCCTGCGGACCTACGCGGGCGTCTGGTACCAGATGGTGCTGCCGCTCGGCGCGGTCTTCCTCGCATATGTCGCGGGCTTGATCTTCACCGTCGGGGTGATGAAGCCGCTCCTGAGCGCGCAGGCGAGCAGCCTGCGAACCAACGCGGGCGGGCTCACGCTCCTCATGATCGAAGTGCTCATACCCGTCCTCTTCTTGCTCTGCGTGGCTGGCTTGATCTGGAGCGGCGCCACGGTCCTGGTTGCGGATGGAGTCGCCGCCGGACGGGCAACTTCTCCGTGGCGTGCCACGTCGCGCTCCACTCGTCGCGTGCCATGCGCGAGAAGACCCGCTTCGTCGCCAGCGCCAGCAACTGATGTCGTGTACGAGACATGAGTGGGCCGACAACCATGCGCACGTGGCGCACGCACGAGTACGGCGAACCGCTCGAGGTCCTGAGCCTCGACACCGTGCCGGTCCCGGAGCCCGAAGCTGGTGAAGTGCGCGTGCGGGTGCAGGCCATTCCGCTCAACCTGAACGACCTCGAGCGCATCACGGGCGGCAACATGATGGTGCGGCCCGAGCTCCCGTATGCGCCAGGCATGGAGGTGTTGGGCGTCGTCGACGCGTGCGGAGCCGGCGCCGAGTCGTGGCAGGGCACGCGCGTCGTGGCGATGCCCAAGCAGGCGTTCGGTGGGTACGCGGAGCTCGCGATCTGCCCGGCGATCTCGGTGTTCTCGATGCCCGAGTCGATCCCACTTCCCGGCGCCGCCGCGATCTACTTCCCGTTCCATCTTGCGTGGTTGGGCCTCTTCGACCGGGCCGACCTCCAGGCGGGGGAGACGGTGCTGATCCACGCCGCCGCCGGTGGAGCCGGGTCGGCCGCAGTGCAGCTCGCCGTCAACGCCGGGGCCCGAGTGTTCGCGACCGCCGGAACCGACGAGAAGGTCGCGCTGTGCCGCGAGCTCGGCGCCCATGTTTCGATCAACTACACCGACGCCGACTTTGCCGAGGTCGTGATGGCCGAGACGCAGAACCGTGGCGTCGACGTGGTCTTCGACACCGTGGGCGACGCGGTGATGGAGCAGTCGATGCAGTGCACCGCATACAACGGCCGCTACCTCATGATGGGCTTTGCCTCGGACAAGACAAAGGCCGACGAGCCGTTCATCGTCCCGCGTCGGGTGGCGGCGGGGAACCTCAAGCTGTGCGGCGTGCTGCTCGCCTACGCCGCGCCCGAGATGGCGAGCATCGTGAAGCAGGCGATGGGCTTCAACTTCCTCTCCCGGGATCTGGGGGAGCACATCACCGAGTCGGTCATCGACTTGATCCTGGCCGGCAAGGTCCGACCGGTGGTCGGCTCGGTCGTCGACTTCGAGGAGATCCCGGCCGCGATCGACGCCATGGCCCGCCGCGAGACCACGGGTCGCACCATCGCCACGGTGTAGGGGCGCGAAGCCGCGGCCTCGTCGGCGGCTGTGCTAGTGGTCCGTCGCGGATTTGGTCTGGTGGGTGAGGGCGGCGCGTCCTCGTCGGACTTTGGTGATGATCTTCTTTGCGGGTGTGTGCCAGACGAACGGGC
>CAMDCC010000081.1 GCA_945889545.1 Bifidobacterium breve
GGTCGCCTTCCTGGCCGACGGCATTGGTGTCGACGATCTCCGCGCTTCCGAAGCGCGTGACGGCCGTCAGCCAAAAGCGTCCCGGCTCGTTGAGCCCAGAGAGCAACTTGGCGCACCACGTCGTGGGGATCTCGAGCACCGACAAGCAGACCTTGCCGCTCGGGTCCATCCACTCGTGGGTCTGCTCCTCGGCTGGCAGCAACCGCCGAAGCACCTGGTCGGTGGTCCATTGCACGGTCGCGACGGTCGGGATGCCGAGCCGTTGGTAGATGAGCGCCCGGCGCGGGTCGTAGATCCTGGCCCCCACGTGGTCGATCCCGAAGTTCTCGCGGGCAATCCGAGCCGCGAGGATGTTGGAGTTGTCGCCGCTCGTGACCGCCGCGACGGCACCGGCCCGCTCGATGCCGGCTTCGAGGAGGTGGTCGCGGTCGAAGCCGAAGCCCACAACCTTCTGGCCCGAGAAGTCGGCGGGTAGACGCCGGAACGCCGTCGCGTTCTTGTCGACGACCGCGACGGTGTGCCCGGCCTTCTCGAGGCTGGCCGCGAGCTCGCTGCCTACTCGCCCGCACCCCACTACCACCACGTGCACGTTTGCCTCCTCGGGGGATCCGTCTGCGATGCTATCGATGCTTCGGTCCCAGGAGCGGTTCGGGCAGCGGGTGGAAGCGAGTTGACGGCCTCACGTCAACGCGCGTTCGGAGGGCACACGGTTGGCGCTCATCAAGCGATTGCTGGTCGGGAGGCCGATCTCGACGGCCGAGCAAGAGGAACAGCGCATCCCCAAGTTCATCGCGCTCGCGGTCTTCTCGTCCGATGCCATCTCGTCCACGGCGTATGCCACCGA
Source organism: Bifidobacterium breve (assembly GCA_945889545.1). GTDB lineage: Bacteria > Actinomycetota > Acidimicrobiia > IMCC26256 > PALSA-555 > SHVJ01. The sequence continues at coordinate 845 of CAMDCC010000081.1, forward strand.
GGAGATCCTTTTCGTCGTAGCGATCGCGGGTTCGAGCCTGGTGCTCGGGCTCAACACGCTCATCCCGATCGCGATCGCGGTTGCGTTGCTGCTGGCCATCGTCGCGTTCTCGTATCGCCAGACGATCTTCGCCTACCCAAGTGGAGGCGGCAGCTACGTCGTGAGTCGCGAGAACCTTGGCGAGAACCCGTCGCTCGTCGCGGGGGCGTCATTGCTCGTCGACTACATCCTCACGGTCGCAGTCTCGATCTCCGCCGGGGTCGCGGCCATTACCTCAATTCCCGTGTTCCGCGACCTCGCCGAGTCGCGCGTTCCGCTCGGGATCGGATTGATCCTGTTCATCACGGTGATGAATCTGCGTGGCCTCAAGGAATCAGGCCGCCTCTTTGCCGCGCCGACGTACCTGTACATCCTCACGCTCGGAGGGCTCATCGTCTACGGGCTGTACCGCAGCTTCGTCGCCGACGACATCGGAACCGTCCCATTCGACCGGCACGCGTTCGAGGCCGTAGAGGGCACGGCGCGAGCGGGTGGATCGCTCGGGATCTTCCTGATCCTCAAAGGCTTCTCGTCGGGTGCTGTAGCGCTCTCGGGCGTTGAGGCAATCTCGAATGGAGTTCCGGCGTTCCGCAGGCCGGAGTCGAAGAACGCGGCGACCACGCTCACGTGGATGGCGATCATTCTCGGGAGCCTCTTCATGGGCGTCTCGGTACTCGCGCATCACCTCCAGCCGTATCCGAGCCATGAGAAGACGGTTCTCGCGCAGATGGGTCTTCAGGTCTTCGGGAACGGAGCGATCTTCTTCGTGCTCCAGATCGCGACCGCGATGATCCTTGTTCTCGCCGCCAACACTGCCTATGCCGACTTCCCTCGGTTGTCGTCGATCATTGCCCGAGATGGGTATCTGCCGCGCCAGCTCGCAAACCGCGGTGACCGTCTCGTGTTCTCGAACGGCGTCATCGTGTTGGCCGGCGCAGCGGCCATCCTCCTCGTGGCATTTGGTGGAAAGACCAACGCGCTGATCCCGCTGTACGCGGTGGGGGTGTTCACTTCGTTCACGCTTTCGCAAGCGGGAATGGTCAGGCATCACCAGAAGGAACGAGAAGACGGTTGGCAGCGCCACATCGTGATCAATGCCGTCGGTGCTGTCGCGACCGGAGTGGTCACCCTCATCATCGGCATCACAAAGTTCGCGAGCGGCGCGTGGGTGTCGATCTTCGTGATCAGCCTCATCATCCTGCTTTTCAAGGGCATTCGCTCGCACTACAAAAGAGTCGGCAATGCGTTGCGGGTCGAGCCTGGGTACCGCGCCCAACCGTGGAACAACACGGTCGTGGTGCTCGTGGGTCGTGTGCACAAGGGCGTCCTCAACGCGCTCTCGTATGCGAAGTCGCTGAACCCGAGCCACTTGATCGCGGTCAGCGTCGTGAGCGATGAAGAAGAGGATGAGGCGATCCGCGAGCAGTGGGCCGCGTACGGGATCGAGATCCCGCTCGAGACGGTCTACAACCCCTACCGAGAGATGAGCCGGCCGGTGCTGCGGTTCATCGACGAGCTCGAGAAGCAGTGGAACAACGACGTGATCACCGTGGTCATCCCGGAGTTCGTCGTGAAGCGCTGGTGGGAGCACTTGCTCCACAACCAGAGCGCCCTGTTCCTGAAGGGCCGCCTGCTCTTCCGGAAGGGCACCGTCGTCACCTCCGTCCCGTACCACGTGGAATAGCGCCAAGGCGCTCGATCTGGGTGCTCTCGACTAGTTTTCAACGGCCGTAAAGATCGCCGGAGAGGGAGCTACCACCGAATGCGCACCGTCGTCCTTGCCGCCGAGGGCGGGTATCAGAACTTTCACCTCGGCGACACCGAGTGGGCCTTTCTGGTGTTCTCCGCGGCCACTGCCGTGCTCGCGATCCTGGTCGGCTTGGTGCTCGTTCGTGGAGTCCTGAGCGCCGATCAAGGCACCCCGAAGATGATCGAGATCGCCAAAGCGATCCAAGAGGGTGCGATGGCCTACCTGCGGCGCCAGTTCCGCACGATCGCCATCATCCTCGTGCCGGTCGCGGCGCTCGTCTTCCTTTCGTCCACAGAAGTGTTGCGCCCGAATGATGCTGTGGAGCTCACATTCGCGGAGTCGGGGATGTTCCGCACGCTGGCGTTCGTCGCCGGCGCGTTCCTGTCGGGTCTCACCGGCTTCATCGGGATGAGCCTCGCGGTTCGCGGCAACGTGCGCACCGCGGCGGCGGCTCGTTCCGGCTCGTTGCCGGCAGCGCTGAAGGTCGCGTTCCGCACCGGTGGCGTGGCCGGCATGTACACGGTGGGCCTCGGATTGCTCGGAGCCACCGCGATCATCATGGCCTTCCAGAACACGTCATCCGCGATCCTCATCGGATTCGGGTTCGGTGGTTCGCTCATCGCGCTGTTCATGCGAGTAGGTGGAGGCATCTTCACGAAGGCTGCCGACGTCGGCGCCGACCTTGTCGGCAAGGTCGAGCAAGGGATTCCTGAAGACGACCCACGCAACCCGGCCACGATCGCCGACAACGTCGGCGACAACGTGGGCGACTGCGCCGGCATGGCCGCCGACCTCTTCGAGTCCTACGAGGTCACGCTGGTCGCCGCGATCATCCTCGGTGTCCCGGCGTTCGCCGCCGTGGGTGCCAACCCTGCACTCGGCTTGGTCTTCCCGCTCGTCGCTCGCGCCGTCGGTGTGCTTGCGTCGATCGTGGGTGTGTTCATGGTGCGCGCCACCGATCGCGACAAGAGCGCGATGGCGCCGATCAACCGCGGATTCCTCACCGCCGGGCTTCTCACGATTGTCGGGACGGGCATTGTCGCCGCGTTCTACATCGGCCAGGACAACAACCGCGGTTGGGGCGACTTCGGTCCTGGCTGGCGCGCATTCCTCGCCGTCGTCACCGGTCTGGTGCTCGCGCAGGTGATCAGTCGGCTCACCGAGTACTTCACCTCCACCGAGACCCAGCCCGTGCGCGAGATCGCGGAAGCCACGAAGACGGGCCCCGCCACCACGATCCTGTCGGGCGTCGCCAGCGGCCTCGAGTCCACCGTGTGGTCGATCATCTCGATCGCCATGGCGATCGGCGTCGGCATCCTGCTCGGCGGCGGTGAGCTCCAGTTCTCGCTCTACCTCGTAGCCCTCACCGGCATGGGCATGCTCGCGACCACCGGCGTGGTCGTGTCCGAGGACACCTTCGGCCCGGTGGCCGACAACGCCGCTGGCATCGCCGAGATGTCGGGCGAGTTCGAGGGCGAGCCCGAGCGGATCATGGTGAGCCTCGACGCTGTGGGCAACACCACCAAGGCCGTCACCAAGGGTTTCGCCATCGGCTCCGCGGTCATCGCATCGGTCGCGCTGTTCGCGTCGTACATCGAGACGATCGGTGGCGAGCTCCCGGCGCTGAAGAACGTCACCGGCGACGCGCTGTTCCGCAACCCGCTCACCCAGATCAATGTGGCCGACCCCAAGACCTTCATCGGTCTCCTCGTCGGCGGCTCCGTCGCGTTCCTGTTCTCCGCGCTTGCCATCCGAGCGGTGAGCCGCACGGCCGGCACCGTCGTGGAAGAGGTGCGGCGTCAGTTCCGTGAGCTCAGGATCATGGAGGGCATCGACAAGCCTGAGCACGGCAAGGTGATCGACATCTGCACGACCGCCGCGCTGCGCGAGCTCATCACCCCCGCTCTGCTCGCCGTGCTCACCCCGGTGATCATCGGGTTCGGCATCGGCTACCTCGCGCTCGGCGCCTTCCTCGCAGCAGTGATCCTCACCGGACAGCTCATGGCGGTGTTCCTCAGCAACTCCGGTGGCGCGTGGGACAACGCCAAGAAGTACATCGAGGACGGCAACCTCGGTGGCAAGGGCTCGGAGTCGCACAAGGCCGCCGTGATCGGCGACACCGTCGGCGACCCGTTCAAGGACACCGCCGGCCCTGCGCTGAACCCGCTCATCAAGGTGATGAACCTCGTCGCACTGTTGATCCTCCCGGCCGTCATCTCACTGCGCAACGACACCGGTCCGCGTCTTGCCATTGCCGGGGTCTCGTTGCTCGTGCTGCTGGGTGCCATCGCCTACTCGAAGCGCAAGACGACCGATTTCGCGGCCGACATCGACACGAGCGCACCGGTCGCGAACTAGCACCTTGCCGAGCCGCTTCTCCCGGCGCGGGTTCCTCGGTGCTGCGGGTGGTACCGCGGCGGCGGTAGCACTCGGTGTGCCCGGCAGCCTCACATGGGGCAGTGGGGCATGGAGCAGCACGGGAGTGGGCGCCGCCACCGTTCGGGATCCACTGACGCGGCTCGGGCGTGCGTACCTCACGTTCACGCCCGACGAAGACTCGGTCGCCGTCTTGTTTGATCGAGTGCCTGGTCTGAGTCGGCGCCAGCCGGTGGTGGAGCAGCTTCCTGCGCTTCAGGCGACCGTCGCCGCTGACTTCGCGCGTCAACGCACGGTCAGCATCGACGGCTGGCGCCTGGCCCGTACCGAAGCTCGAGTCGCTGCGCTCCACGCCCTCGGGCACTAGCAATCGGCGCGACCCGCGTGACCTCATGCTGATCGTCCGAGTGCGCTCATGCTGGTAGATGGACGGGCAGTGCCCGACGGTTCGGTCGTTACGGCCGATCTCTGCATCATCGGCTCGGGCGCTGCGGGGATCACCATCGCGCGCGAGCTCGCAGGTTCCACGCTCGATGTTGTCGTGCTGGAGAGTGGAGCCCTTGAACTCGACACCCGTACCCAGAATCTCTACAAGGGCCAGTTCGTTGGGCAGCCGGTGTCGGCCGAGCTCGAGTCAACGCGCATGCGCTACTTCGGCGGAACGACGAACCACTGGGCGGGTAACTGCTACCCATTGGACCCAGCCGACTTCGAGTCGAAGCCGTATGTCGAGCGGTCGGGCTGGCCGTTCTCGTACGAAGATCTCGAGCCCTATTACTTGCGCGCCGCCGACACGTGCCAGATCGGGCCGTTCCGCTTCGACTGGCAGTTCGGGGTCGAGAAAGGGGCGCAGGCACCGCCGGAGCTCGAGTCGCACACCTTCCGCGGCATCGCCCGCCAAATCACTGAGGCGCGCTTCGGAGAGGTCTACCGGTCGACGCTCGTCGACGCGGCGAACATCCGGGTGCTGCTGTGGTCGAACGTCGTCGAGCTGTTGACCGCGCCGGACGACGCGCGGCGCGTCGACGCGGTACAGGTGGCCACGCTGGCCGGTCCAAAGTTCCAGGTACAGGCGACGGCCTTCGTGCTTGCAACCGGGGGCATCGAGGTCCCGCGGGTGCTGCTCGCTTCGAACTCGCGCATTCCAAAGGGGATCGGCAACAGCCACGACCTCGTCGGTCGATGCTTCGCCGATCACCCGAACGTCTTGATGGCGCTGGCCCTGCTCCGTGCTGATGCCCCGTATCACACCGCCAAGACGGTGCTCGTCGACTCAGCCGGCGTGCCGCACCCGGTGGGAATCGCGATGTGGCTCAGGTTGCGTCGTCGGGCATTGCGCGCCAGCCAACTGCTGAGCGCGCAGATCTCCGCAATTGATCCGAGTGTCGTACAGGCGATCGGCATCACCCAGCGCGAGTGGCCGGAGCTGTTCGAGCGGAGTGCGCAGATCGATGCGCTGCTCGCGACCTCGGGTGCTCCGACCGCAGAGCCGCGAGCGTTCCTCGTCAACATGGAGCAGGAGCCCAACCTGGCAAGCCGGGTGAGGCTCGCGCGCAAGAAGGACGCGCTCGGGATGCCGACCGTTCACGTCGACTGGCGGCTGACGCGCGACGACCGCGTCCGCACGTTTCGGACGGCGCGGCTCTTCGCTGAGCAGGTCGCCCGGGCTGGCCTCGGCCGCGCGCGGGTTGTCCTGAGCGGCTACGAGGCCGGGTCCGCGATCCACACCGACGAGCAGATCGACAACGCTGCGCTCGACTTCATCGTCGGCTCGAACATGCATCACATGGGCACGGCCCGGATGCATCGCAGCCCGCGTCAAGGGGTCGTCGATGAGCACTGCCGCGTCCACGATGTGAAGAACCTCTTCATCGGGGGGAGCGCAGTCTTTCCGACGACCGGCGCATCACCACCGACGATGACGATCGTTGCCTTGGCGACCCGTCTTGCCGATCATCTCCGAACGAAAGTGCTCGCGGCGTAGGCCGTCAGTCGTCGGTATCGAGGAGCTCGTGGAGCTCCTCGACTTCGGCCTCGGCTTCTGCCGCTCCGAGCGGGTCGGCGTTCAGGCGTCGAGATCTTCGCCACTCGATCACGATCGGGATGAGCGACACCGCCACGATCACCGCGACTGCCGGGAGGAGCACCTTGTCGATGTTGTCCTTCTCGTCAAGCCCGAGCTCGCCACCGAGCGCGTAGCCGAGCATCGTGATGCCGACGGCCCAGATGGCGGCGCCGATGACGTTGAACTTGAGGAACGTCTTGCGGGGCATGGCGCCCACGCCAGCCAACGTGGGTGCGAAGGTGCGAACGATCGGTACGAAGCGAGCGAGCACGATCGTCTTCGGTCCGTGCTTCTCGAAGAACGCTCGCGTGCGCTCGACGTACTCCTGTTTGAACACTCTCGACTCGGACTTGCGAAAGAGGCGCGGGCCGAGGCGTTGACCGATGGTGTAACCAACCTGATCACCCGCGACGGCCGCGACGAAGCAACCGACCACGAGCATCACAACGTCGAGCTTTCCGCCTCCAGCCAGGACGCCCGCAGTGAACAGCAATGAGTCGCCGGGAAGGAAGAACCCGATGAGCAGGCCGGTTTCAGCGAAGACGATCAGCCACAGCACGATCTCCGCGTACGGACTGAGTGACTCCACGATCTCGTTGATATCGATGCCGAAAAGGGCGATTGGAGCAAGGGGCACGCCGCGCACTGTAGACGCCGGGTTGGGGCGAACTGTGGCTGCGTTTGACTCGCAGTATCAATGTCTGCAATGAGTTTGCCCCCGCATGCGCGGCGAGCGTGTTGTTCCCGGCCACACTTGACCGCCTCGCGTCGCGCATGTGCCGACATCAACAGGAGGAACAAGGAAACAGGTGCCGAAGCCACTCGTGATCGTTGAGTCGCCTGCAAAGGCGAAGACGATCGAGGGATTCCTCGGTCGCGACACCGTGCGTGTCATCGCGAGCTACGGCCACGTCCGCGACCTCCCGAGCAGCGCGAAGGAAGTTCCCAAGAGCGTGACGGACAAGGAGGTCCGGCGTCTCGGCATCGACGTGGAGAACCACTTCACGCCCGTGTATGTGATCCCGGACCAGAAGAAGGAACGGGTGAAGGCGCTCAAGGCTGCACTGGCCGACGCGAGCGAGGTGTTTCTCGCCACCGATGAGGATCGCGAGGGCGAGGCGATCTCCTGGCACGTCCTCGAGGTGCTGAAGCCCAAGGTGCCGGTGAAGCGCATGGTGTTCCACGAGATCACCAAGCCCGCGATCGAAGCTGCATTCGCCGATTGGCGCGAGCTCGACATGAAGCTCGTGGAAGCGCAGGAGGGGCGCCGGATCCTGGATCGCCTCTTCGGCTACGAGTTGTCTCTTGTCGCGCGGCGACGCGCCGGCGGGGCCGTCTCGGCCGGCCGCGTGCAGAGCGTCGCTGGACGGCTCGTCGTCGACCGCGAGCGGGCCCGCATGGCGTTTCGCAACGCGACGTACTGGGACCTCGCCGGCACCTTCCGAGCGCACGAGACCGAGTTCCCGGCGACGTTGTCAAGTGTCGACAGCAAGCGGTTGGCCAGCGGCAAGGACTTCGACGCCGCGACCGGACAGCTCACAGCCGACTCCGACGTGGTGCTCCTCGACGAGGCGAGCGCGGGTGCGCTGGCCGATGGTCTCGCCGACGTGCCGTTCCGGGTCGGGTCGGTCGAGCAGAAGGCCGTCACCGAGCGCCCGAAGCCACCGTTCACCACGTCGACCCTTCAGCAAGAGGCGGCCCGCAAGCTCGGGTTCAGCGCGGCGCGCGCGATGTCGATCGCGCAGACGCTCTACGAGAACGGGTACATCACCTATATGCGCACCGACTCCATGAACCTGTCGGGGGAGGCCATTGCGGCCGCGCGGTCACGGATCGAGTCGCTCTATGGGCGGGAGTACCTGCCGGCCGAAGCTCGCACGTACAAGGGCAAGGTGAAGAACGCGCAGGAGGCTCACGAGGCGATCCGTCCCGCGGGCGATGCGATGCGGCCGCTCGAAGACATCGCGGGCACGATCGACAGCGACCCCGAGGTCAAGGGTTCGAAGGCCGACTGCAAGCGCCTCTACGAGCTGGTGTGGAAGCGCACGGTTGCGTCCCAGATGGCTGACGCCCGCGTGCAGCGCGTGACCGCGCGCTTGGTCGCCGAAGCGAGGGGCGCCGAGGGGAGCACGCAAGAGGTCGTCTTCAACGCCACTGGGCGCACGATCGAGTTCCCCGGCTACCTGCGCGCCTATGTAGAGGGTGCCGACGATCCCGACGCCGAGCTCGAGGACCGTGAGGCGATCCTCCCAGCGCTCGTCGAGAACGACTCCGTGGAGTGTCGAGAGGTCAACGCATCGGGCCACACGACGCAGCCGCCGGCCCGGTACACCGAGGCGAGCCTCGTCAAAGAGCTCGAAGAGCGCGGCATCGGCCGCCCGTCCACGTATGCATCGGTGATCGACACGCTCCTGCGCCGCGACTACGTGTGGAAGAAGGGCACGGCACTCGTGCCGTCGTGGAGCGCGTTCGCCAAGCAGCAGCTGCTCGAGCGGCATTTCACACACTTCATCGACTACGAGTTCACCGCGACGATGGAAGAGGCGCTCGACTCGATAGCTCGCGGTGAGGGCGAAGCCGAGAAGTGGCTGCACACCTTCTGGTTCGGGAACGGCGTGGCCGGCCTCAAGGAGCTCGTCGACGAAGAGCACCTGGCCACGATCGATCCGGCCGAGGTGAACAAGGTCGTGATCGGCGCCGATGCGCAGGGTCGCGAGATCATCGTGCGGGTCTGGAGCAACGGCGCGAGCGTGGTGCGCGGCGACGACAAGGCACCGATACCCGTCGACCTTCCTCCCGACGAGCTCACGATCCCCATGGCCGAAGAGCTGCTGGAACGCGGCGCGGCCGGGCCGCGCACCATCGGCGACGATCCCGAGACCGGCATGCCGGTCCTTGCGCTGACCGGGCGGTACGGGCCGTTCGTCCAACTCGGTGAGATGGAGGAGGGTTCGAAGGAGAAGCCGAAGCGCGCGTCGATTCTGTCCACGATGCAAACCGACACGATCACCCTCGACGAAGCGCTCGCGCTGCTCGCGCTGCCGCGCGTCGTCGGCGTCTCGGACGGGAGCGAGATCACCGCGCTCAACGGTCGGTACGGCCCGTACCTGAAGAAGGACGACGACAGCCGCAGCCTCGATTCGGAAGAGCAGCTCTTCACGGTGACGCTCGAGCAAGCCGAAGCGATCTTCGCCCAGCCGAAGCAGCGACGCGGCCGCGCCGCCAAACCACCGATTGCCGCGCTCGGCCCGCATCCCGA
>CAMDCC010000082.1 GCA_945889545.1 Bifidobacterium breve
CGCCCGCCACGCGTGCTGCTCGTGCTTGATCGTGCCGACCGGGCCACGTGGCTGTCGTTCCGCAACCTGGGCGACCGACTGCAGATCGTGATTCCCGAAGAGCTCAACGCCCACGACATCATCTTGAGCGACGTGGTGGTCTTCTCGAAGACCACGCTCGAGCAGACCGTCGCAACATTCTCCGCTCCCGAGACGCCCAAGACCAAGGCCAAGACTGCAACCACCGCGGCGAAGCCGCCCGCGGAGCAAGCGGACGCGGACGCCACTGACGAGCCTGCCGTCGAAGCAGCGAGCGACGCCATGGAGGAGGAGCAGGCATGAGTGGCCGTGACCCCCGCGACATCGTGCTCCAGCCGGTCGTGTCCGAGAAGTCGTACGCCGCGTACGACAGCGGCGTCTACACGTTCCTGGTCGCGCCCGACGCCAACAAGATCGAGATCGGGCAAGCGATCGAAGCGATCTTCAACGTGAAGGTCAAGAACGTGAACACCCTCAACCGCAAGGGCAAGCGCAAGCGCAACCGCCGCAACGGCACGTTCTCGAACAAAACATCGCAAAAGCGGGCCATCGTCACCCTCGCCGGTGACGACAAGATCGAAATCTTCGGGAGCTGACGCAGAACCATGGCCATCCGTAAACGCAAGCCAACAAGTCCCGGGCGTCGGTTCCAGACGGTCTCCGACTTCTCCGAGATCACGCGCACCAAGCCGGAGCGCTCACTCACGCGTCCGAAGCCGAAGACCGGTGGCCGCAACTCGTACGGCCGCATGACGGCACGCCACCGTGGTGGCGGGCACAAGCAGAAGTACCGCATCGTCGACTTCCGTCGCGAGAAGGACGGGATTCCCGCCAAGGTCGCCGCAATCGAGTACGACCCGAACCGCAACGCACGTATCGCGCTGCTCCACTACGTGGACGGCGAGAAGCGCTACATCATCGCCCCCGTCGGGGTTGGCGTTGGCGACATGCTCCAGAGCGGCCACGGCGCCGAGATTCGCGCCGGCAACGCAATGGCGCTGCGCTACATCCCCGTCGGTACCACCGTGCACAACGTGGAGCTCAAGCCAGGCGCGGGCGGGAAGATGGGTCGCGGCGCGGGTGCCGCCATCCAGCTCGTGGCCAAGGAAGGCCTGTTCGCGACCGTGCGTCTCCCCTCCACGGAGATGCGGCGTGTGCCCATCGACTGCCGAGCGACCATCGGGCAGGTCGGGAACGCCGAAGCGTCGCTCATCAAGATCGGCAAGGCCGGTCGCAACCGCTGGAAGGGCAAGCGCCCGCAGTCCCGCGGTGTCGCCATGAACCCCGTCGACCACCCGCTGGGTGGCGGTGAGGGCAAGGCCTCTGGTGGACGCCATCCCGTGTCGCCGTGGGGCAAGCCCGAGGGCCGCACGCGTCGCAAGAAGAAGAAGTCCACCGAGATGATCGTGCGCCGTCGCCGCGGTCGCGGAAGTCGGAGGTAGCGCACCATGCCTCGCAGCCTGAAGAAGGGCCCGTTCGTCGACGACCATCTGGCGACGAAGGTGGAGCAGCAGAACTCCGTCGGTGACCGCAAGGTCATCAAGACGTGGTCGCGCCGTTCCACCGTCACGCCCGACATGGTCGGTCACACGATCGCGGTGCACGACGGTCGCAAGCACGTGCCGATCTACATCAGTGAATCCATGGTCGGACACAAGCTCGGCGAGTTCGCGCCCACCCGCACCTTCCGCATCCACGCGGGCCAAGAGCGATCTGCGAGGCGTGAACGTGCCTGAGACCGCGGCGCGCCTGCGCCACTTGAAGACTTCGCCCACGAAGATCCGTCCAGTGCTCAAGCTGATCGCCGGCAAGGATGTCGCGAACGCGCGCGACACGCTGCGCCTCTGCGATCGCGAGGTGTCGCGACCCGTCGCCAAGCTGCTCGCATCGGCCGTTGCCAATGCTGAGCACAATGATCACGTGCCCGAGGACGAGCTCTTCGTGCTCCGGGCCTTCGCCGATGAAGGCCCTACGCAGAAGCGCTGGCGTCCCCGCGCCCGTGGACGCGGTGTGCGGATCAACAAGCGAACGAGCCACATCACGATCATCGTGGCGCGCTTCGAAGAAGAAGACCTCGAGAAGCGTCGCCGCTCCGGCAACACCGGTCCTGCTCGGCCCCGCCCGCGCCCGACGCGACGCCCGCAGGCCGAGGATCACGATCACGATCACGACGAGCATGACCACGACGATCACGATCATGAACACGCCGAGGAAGGCGGTACCGCAGAGAAGGCGGCACCGGTGAAGAAGGCCAAGAAGACAGCCAAGAAGGCTGCGAAGACAACGAAGAAGGCTGCGAAGACAACGAAGAAGGCTGAGGCCTCCACGGCGACCAAGAAGGTTACCAAGGCGACGAAGAAGCCGGCCAAGAAGAAGGACGACGACTGATGGGCCAGAAGGTCAACCCGTACGGGTTCCGGCTCGGGATCACCACCGACTGGAAGTCGCGTTGGTTCGCGGAGAACAAGGAATACACCGACAGCCTCATCGAGGACTGGGAGATTCGCGACTACCTGCGCAAGCAGCTTCCTCACGCCGCGGTCAGCCGCGTCGAGATCGAGCGCACGCGCGACCGCCTGCGAGTCGACGTGTATACCGCGCGCCCCGGCATCGTCATCGGTCGCCGTGGTGCCGAGGCCGACAAGCTGCGCGCCGGACTCATGAAGATCACCGGCAACCCCAAGATCCACTTCAACATCCAGGAGATCAAGCAGCCCGAGCTCGACGCAACCCTGATCGCACAGGGTGTGGCCGACCAGCTCGCTGGGCGCGTCTCCTTCCGTCGCGCCATGAAGCGCGCGGTGCAGACGGCGATGAAGGCTGGCGCTCAGGGCATCCGCGTGCAGTGCGGCGGGCGCCTGGGTGGCGCCGAGATGTCGCGCAAGGAGTGGTACCGCGAGGGTCGAGTTCCGCTGCACACATTGCGCGCCGACATCGATTACGGCGCAGCCGAGGCTCGCACCACCTTCGGCCGGATCGGCGTGAAGGTCTGGATCTACAAGGGCGAGATCCTGCCCTACAAGTCCGCGGCCGACGACAAGATCACGCGCGAAGCCGCCATGGCCGTCGGTGAGACTTCCGGTGAGGCCACGCCTCGCCGCCGGGTCATCAGCGCAGGTGGTGGTCGTCGCCGTCATGAAGAGACGGTGGAAGTCAGTGTCGACTCAGCCACCGACGAGGCGCCAGAAGAAGCAGCGCCGTTGGTCAAGGAAGCCGATCCCGAGCTCGAGCGATTGCTCGCGGAAGAAGAAGAGATCGAGCGTCGTACCCGTCAGCACCACGAAGCGCCGAAGTTCCACGGCGGCGACAGCGAGGACTGAGGGTGCTGACCATGAGCCAGTGGGTCCTGACTGCGGAGCGAACGCAGCGCGCGCCGAGCGTCCCGGGCGGCGACGGGCATCCCGGCGTTGAGCGAGGCTTGGTAATGGTCATGGAGCGGAGCGAGAGCAACCCGTTGGAAGTAGCGAACTGCACGCGGAGTGGAAGTAGCGGAGTGGGAGCGCAGCAATAGTGTTGATGCCCAAGAAGGTCAAGCACCGCAAGCAGCAGCGCGGACGCCGCAAGGGCTACGCGAAGGGTGGCACGCGCGTGCACTTCGGCGACTTCGGCATCCAGGCGCTCGAACCGGGCTGGATCACGAACCGCCAGATCGAAGCCGCTCGTATCGCCATGACCCGTCACATCAAGCGTGGTGGCAAGGTCTGGATCAGCGTCTTCCCCGACAAGCCGGTCACCCAGAAGCCCGCGGAAACCCGCATGGGTTCGGGCAAGGGAAACCCGGAGCACTGGGTTGCCGTCGTGAAGCCGGGACGCGTGATGTTCGAGCTCTCGGGTGTGCCCGAGGACACGGCGCGCGAAGCCATGCGTCTCGCGATGCACAAGCTGCCCATCAAATGCCGGTTCGTCGTTCGCACGGAGGAAGGCTGATGCCGGCGCCCATCAAAGAGTTCCAGGAGCTGAGCGACGGCGAGCTTGCCAACCGTCTCCGCACCGCGAAGGAAGAGCTGTTCAACCTGCGCTTCCAGAACGCGACGGGTCAGCTCGACAACAACGCCCGCATCGGTCAAGTCCGCAAGGACATCGCACGATGCGAGACGCTGCTGCGCGAGCGCGAGATCGAAGCAGCCGAGTCACAGAAGGTCGAGGCCAACTGATGGCTGAACAGGAAACAGTTCGCGAGAACAGTCGAAAGGTGCGTGAAGGCACTGTCGTGTCCGCCAAGATGGACAAGACGGTCGTCGTTGCGGTCACCGACCATGTGCGTCATCGCCGCTACGGCAAGACGCTCCAGCGCACCCGCAAGTTCTACGCCCACGACGAGGCCAACGACGCTCGTGAGGGCGACCGCGTCCGCATCACCGAGACCCGTCCGCTCTCGCGCCTCAAGCGCTGGCGCCTCGTCGAAGTGCTTGAACGTGCACGGTGAAACCGTTGGGAGTCCGTAAGTGATTCAGCAAGAGAGCCGACTCAAAGTTGCCGACAACTCGGGCGCGCGCGAGGTCCTGTGCATCAAGGTCCTCGGCGGCACCCGTCGTCGCTACGCGGGCATCGGCGACGTCTTCGTGGCGACCGTGAAGGACGCCGTGCCTGGCGCTGCGGTAAAGAAGGGCGAAGTGGTGAAGTGCGTCGTCGTGCGCACGAAGAAGGAGCGCCGTCGTCCCGATGGCAGCTACATCCGCTTCGACGAGAACGCCGCCGTGCTCATCAACGACCAGATGCTGCCTCGCGGCACGCGCATCTTCGGCCCGGTCGGTCGGGAACTGCGCGACCGCAAGTTCATGCGCATCGTGTCCCTCGCTCCGGAGGTGCTCTAGATGGGTGAGCAAGCACCGAAGCTCAAGATTCGCAAGGGCGACCGTGTTGTGGTCCTCGCCGGCAAGGACATCGGCAAGGAGGGCGAGATCACCCGTGTCCTCCCCGAGCGCGGGATGGTCATCGTCGACGGCGTCAACATGGCCAAGCGCCACCAGCGCGCGACCAAGGCCACGAGTCAGGGCGGGATCATCGACAAGGACATGCCGATCCCGGTCTCGAACGTGGCCATCGTGTGCTCTGGGTGTGGGAAAAGTCGCGTGGGCTACCGCATCGAAGGCGGCGACAAGGTCCGAGTGTGCAAGAAGTGCGGGAAGGACTTGTGATGGCTGAAGCCACCACGCGTGAGAAGCCGCGCCTCAAGGCGCGTTACGACGACGAGCTGCGTGCCGCGCTTCAGCGCGAGCTCGAGATCAAGAACATCATGGAAGTGCCTCGCCTCGAGAAGATCGTCCTGAACTGCGGCGTCGGATTGGCCACGCAGCAGGCGTCGTTGCTCGACGGCGCAGTCACCGACCTCGGCATCATCACCGGCCAGAGGCCGCTCATCACGAAGGCCAAGAAGTCGATCGCCACCTTCAAGCTTCGCGAGGGCAACGCCATCGGCGCCAAGGTCACGTTGCGCAGCGATCGCATGTGGGAGTTCTACGACCGCCTCGTGAGCCTGGCGATCCCCCGCATCCGCGACTTTCGGGGCATGAGTACCACCTCGTTCGATGGGCGCGGGAATTACACGTTCGGCGTCACCGAGCAGCTCATCTTCCCGGAGATCGACTACGACAAGATCGACACGGTGCGGGGCATGGACATCACCATCGTCACCACCGCCAACAGCGATGACCACGGGCGGGCGCTCCTGCGCACCCTTGGTTTCCCGTTCCGCCGCGAAGTCGGCGAGGAGAGATAGATGGCAAAGAAGGCTTTGGTCAACAAGCAGAAGCGCACACCGAAGTTCAAGGTGCGCGGATACACACGGTGCCGCCGGTGTGGTCGAGCGCGCTCGGTCTACAAGAAGTTCGCGCTGTGCCGAATCTGCTTCCGTGAGATGGCGCACGCCGGCGAGATTCCCGGCGTGACGAAGGCATCGTGGTGAGGGGGGTCAACCAGTGACGATGACCGACCCCGTCGCGGACATGCTCACGCGTATCCGCAACGCCAATGTTGCCTTCCACGACGACGTGATCATGCCTGCGTCCAAGTTGAAGGCCGAGCTCGCGAAGATCCTCGTGCAAGAGGGTTACATCACCGACTTCGCGGTTGAGGACGACCCTGGTCGTCCGGGACGCAAGCTGCGCATCGTGATGAAGTACACGAACGATCGGAAGCGCACGATCTCCGGGTTGCGACGCGTGTCGAAGCCCGGTCTGCGTGTCTACACGAAGGCGACAGAAGTGCCGCGCGTCCTCGGCGGCATGGGCATCGCCATCCTGTCCACCAACAAGGGTCTGATGACAGACCGTCAAGCGCGGCAGCACCGCGTCGGCGGCGAGATCCTCTGTCACGTCTGGTAGGGAGCAGCTCCTCATGTCACGCGTAGGTCAAGCACCCATTCCGATCCCCTCGGGCGTCGAGGTATCGATCGATGGATCGCGCGTGCGCGTCAAGGGCCCCAAGGGCGAGCTCGAGCACGAGGCGCCTCCCACGATCACCGTTGCGCGCGACGGCGACGATCTCGTCGTCACGCGTCCCGACGATGAGCGCGGGAACCGCGCGCTCCACGGGCTCACCCGATCGCTGGTGGCCAACATGGTCACGGGGGTCTCGGAGGGGTACGCCAAGGATCTCGAGATCGTGGGCGTCGGGTACCGCGCCATCGCGCAAGGGCCGTCTCGGCTGGAGCTCCAACTCGGCTTCTCGCACCCCGTGCCATTCGAAGCGCCGGAGGGCGTCACATTCGAAGTGCCCCAGCCCACGCGCATCACCGTACGCGGCTTCGACAAGCAGCTCGTGGGTCAGGTCGCGGCCAACATTCGCAAGATCCGCAAGCCTGAGCCCTACAAGGGCAAGGGCATCCGCTACGCCGACGAGCGCGTGCTGCGCAAAGCCGGCAAGTCAGCCAAGTAGGGAACGGGAAGGTCATGCTCCAGAAGGTCGCGAGTCGCAAGCGGAGACATCACCGCGTACGCAAGCAGGTGCGCGGTACCCAGTCGCGCCCGCGCCTGTCGGTCTTCCGCTCTACCCGGCACGTGTACGCGCAGGTGATCGACGACGTCAGCGGTCAGACGATCGCGTCCGCCTCCACCATGGAGAAGGACGTGCGCGGCGGTTCCACCGCCAACGTGAGCGCGGCCAAGGCCGTCGGTCAGCGGATCGGCGAGCGCGCGAAAGCGGCGGGCGTCACGTCTGTTGTGTTCGATCGAGGCGGATTCCGGTACCACGGCCGAGTGGCCGCGGTTGCCGACGGCGCCCGAGAAGCAGGACTGGAGTTCTGATGGGAATGGGGCAGCGTGCCTGAAGGTCAGTACGAAGAGCGAGTGATCGCCATCAACCGCGTGGCCAAGGTGGTCAAGGGTGGGCGGCGGTTCTCGTTCACCGCGCTCGTCGTCGTTGGCGATGGCGAAGGTCATGTGGGCTTGGGCTACGGCAAGGCGAAGGAAGTGCCTGCCGCGATCCAGAAGGGGATGGAGGAAGGGCGCAAGAACGTCTTCTCGGTGCCGCTCGCCGGTTCCACGATCACGCACCAGATCGTCGGCGAGCACGACGCCGCTCGTGTGCTGCTGAAGCCGGCAGCCCCCGGTACCGGGGTCATCGCAGGTGGCGCGGCGCGAGCGATCCTCGAAGCCGCCGGCGTCCACGACGTGCTGGCAAAGTCGCTCGGCTCGTCAAACGCGATCAACGTGTCGCGCGCCACGATCCAAGGTCTGCAGTCGTTGCGTCGACCCGAGGAAGTGGCCGCGCTGCGGGGGAAGTCGGCAGAAGAGGTCTCCACGGCAGGGATGCTGCGCGCGTACCGCGAGCGCAACAACCCCAAGCCTGAAGTCAAGGAAGTCGTCTAGCCATGAGGCGAGGAAACATGCCACAAGCACGCTGTACCGCCCACACCGACCTCCGAGCCGGGGCCCGAGCGGCCCGGCGCGAAGCGCCAGGAGCGGGATAGATGGCTGGAACCTTGAAGATCACCCAGGTTCGGTCCGCGATCGGCACCAAGCCGAAGCAGCGCGGCACATTGCGTGCGCTCGGCCTTCGTCGCATCAACCACACTGTTGAGCTCCCCGACCGTCCCGAGATCCGAGGCATGGTCAACCGGGTCCCGCATCTCGTGAAGGTAGAAGAGGCATGACGATCAAACTCCACAACCTGAAGCCACCGGAGGGGTCGAAGAAGGACCGTCGCCGTGTGGGTCGCGGCATCGGCGGCAAGGGTGGCAAGACGGCCGGCCGTGGGATGAAGGGCCAGCGCGCGCGTTCAAAGATCAAGCCCGGCTTCGAAGGCGGTCAGACTCCGCTGCATCGGCGCACGCCCAAGGCGCGCGGCTTCCGCAACCCATTCCGGGTGGAGTACGCCGTAGTCAACCTCGACACGCTCGAGCGTTTCGATGCCGGCACCACGGTGGATCCCGACGCGCTCCGGGCGAAGGGTCTTGTCGCAAAGCAAGGTCTGGTGAAGGTGCTCGGTGGCGGTGAGCTCACCAAGAAGCTCACCGTGCACGCCCACGGATTCTCCGGAAGCGCCAAGCGCGCGATCGAAGCAGCGGGCGGGGCCACAGTGGTGCTGCCTGCGCCTTGGGGTGATCGCCGGCCGGCAGCCGGCAGCAACAACGCGCATACCAACCGTTAGGCTCTCCGAGCCGCTGGCGAAAGGCTGACCTCGCCCCCATGCTCTCCCGCCTCCGGAACATGTTCCGGGTCCCGGATCTTCGGACCAAGATCCTCTTTACGTTGCTCATCGTCGGCGTGTATCGCCTCGGCGCGCACATTCCCGTGCCGTACGTGGACTTTGGTCAGATCCAGAACCTCCAGGAGCAGGCGAACAACAGCGGGGTCGTCGGCTTCCTCGATCTCTTCTCCGGAGGCGCGATCACCAACGTCGCGATCTTCTTCCTGGGGATCATGCCGTACATCACTTCGTCGATCATCATGCAGCTCCTCGGTGTGGTGATCCCGAAGCTCGAGCAGTGGCAGAAGGAAGGCCAGACCGGCCAGAAGAAGATCACCCAATGGACCCGCTACCTCACGATTGCACTCGCGCTCGTGCAATCGACCGGTTTCGTGTTTGCCCTGCACCAGGGCAAGGGTGGTTTGCTCGGCGCTGCCGGTTTTGAAGGCAAAGACCTGATTCCGAACTTCGGCACCGGTCGGGCCGCGCTCATCGTCCTCACCTGGACCGCGGGCACCGCGATGGTGATGTGGCTCGGTGAACTCATCACCCAACGGGGTGTTGGCAACGGGATGTCGATCCTCATCTTCGCGTCGGTGGTCTCGAGCCTTCCCGCGCAGGGTGGCCAGATCTACACCGAAGGCAGCAAGCTTCAGTTCTTCGTCGTCCTCGCGATCGGTATCGGGATGATCGTGGCGATCGTGTTCGTCGAGTCGGGGCAACGGCGCATCCCCGTGCAGTTCGCAAAACGGGTGGTTGGGCGCAGGATGTACGGCGGGCAGAGCACGTACATCCCGCTCAAAGTGAACCAATCGGGTGTGATCCCGGTGATCTTCGCGAGCTCGATCCTGTCGTTCCCTGCGCTCATCGCGAGCATCCTGCCGAACAGCGGGTTCGGTGCGGATATTCGGAACTTCATCGACGACGAGCTCGTCAGCAACCAGAGCTGGTTCTACATCGGCTTCTACACACTGCTGATCGTGTTCTTCGCCTACTTCTACACAGCAATCGCGTTCAACCCCGCGCAGCAAGCCGACATCATCCGCAAGCAGGGTGGCTTCATCCCCGGTATTCGGCCCGGTCCCGCGACCGAGAAGTACCTTGCCAAGACGCTCAACCGCATCACGCTGCCTGGTTCGCTGTTCCTGGCGTTGATCGCCATCACACCGCTGCTCGTGTTCGCCCTCTGGGACATCAGCCAGTTCCCGTTCGGTGGCACTGCGTTGCTCATCACCGTTGGCGTCGCACTCGAGACGATGAAGCAGATCGACAGCCAGCTCATGATGCGCAACTACGAGGGCTTCCTCGCTTAAGCGAATGACGAACCGCGGCCCACGTCTGGTGCTGCTGGGGAAACAGGGTGCCGGCAAGGGCACCCAGGCCTCCCAGCTCGCCGAGCATTACGGCGTCTTGCATCTCGCGACCGGTGACCTCTTTCGTGCGGCGGCGCGCGAAGGAACACCGCTCGGCATCGAAGCGCAGTCGTTCATGGACGTGGGGGAGCTCGTGCCCGACGAGATCGTGATCGGCGTCGTGGAGGAAGAGCTCGCTCGCACCGGTGCCGCCCGTA
>CAMDCC010000083.1 GCA_945889545.1 Bifidobacterium breve
GAGGAAGTCGTGGTAGCGCCGCACAGCCCACGGCGGGTCGGTACGGGCAACGCCGGTCGCGCACTTGAGCCACCAATACGGCGAGTGCAGCGCGTGCGCGTGATGCGACCCTCGAAGCCAGCACCCGGCAGCTTCGAGCTTCGCTTCGAGCTCGTGTTGACGGTAGATGCGCACGTGTCCGCCCGGCGTGTCGTTGTAGTTGGAGTCGAGCGCCCAGCACACGCGCTCGGGCCACCGCGTGGGCACCGTGACAGCCATGCGACCACCGGGCTTCAGCACCCGCACGAGCTCAGCGATCGCCACGGTGTCGGCCCAGAGATGCTCGAGCACCTCCGACGCGATGATGCAGTCGAACGTGGCTTCGGGGAACGGCAGCACGAGCGCGTCGCCGTTCACCGCTCCACCACACTCTCCGTGCGGCAGCTCCCCGGCTTCCAACATGCCGCCGAGCACGCCGCGTACTTCCTTGAGCTCCCCCTCGGAGTAGTCGAGGGCGACGACCGTTGCGCCGCGTCGCCACGCTTCGAACGCGTGACGGCCACCACCGCACCCCATGTCGAGCACGCGGCTGCCATCGGCAACCCGCAGTCGATCGAAGTCGGCAGTCAGCATCAGGTGTTCCCGCGAGCGCGCTCTTCCCTCATGGGTCGCTCCGCTGCGCTTTGACAACCGGCTGTCCGCCCAGGGCTCCGCTTCGCTCTTCTAAGAGCGCGCGGTAGTGCTCCACCGTGCCGAGTGCGGTGGCGCGCCAAGTGAACTTCTCGAGGGCGCGAGCCTTCCCCGCGGCCCCGACGCGGGCGCGCAGCGCGGGGTCGCCGAGCATGCGACGGAGCGCGGCGGCGAGCGCCTCGGGATCACCCGGCGGAACGAGCAGACCGGTCTCGCCGTCGGTGCCGATCACCTCAGGGACGGCGCCGCCGGTGGTGCCAACGACGGGCACACCGCACGCCATGGCCTCCACTGCGGGGAGGGAGAAGCCCTCGTAGAGCGACGGTACGCACGCCACCTCAGCCTCGGCGTAGAGCTCGACGATGCGCTCGGTGGTGACACCGCTCACGAACTCCACGGCGTTGCCGATCCCGAGCCGGTCGATGAGTGCGGGGATGCGGCTCTTCGCCTTGGACTTCCCGATGACCACGAGGTGCGCGTCGGGCACGTCGGTGCGCACCTTGGCCAGCGCTTCGAGAAGCGGCGCGAGCCCCTTCATCGGAACGTCGGCGCTGGCCGTGGTCATCAATCGGCCGGGCACGCGGGCGATGTGTGGTCTGGGCCCGAACACCGTGGCGTCGACGCCCACCGGCACCACATGGAGGTGCTCGATCGGCACGCCCATCTGCGCCGCGATGTCGCGCCGCGACGATTCCGACACGGTCACATGACGGGGGATGGCCCGGGCCACCTCCATCTGCATCTTGAGGAAGCCGTACCAGCGCCGCAACGTGAAGCGGCGCCACGCCGACGTGGCGTGACTGAGGTCGAGGTCGCGGTCCACCGTGATGGGGTGGTGCAGTGTGCCGAGCACCGGCCAGCCGTCGGTCTCCATCATCGTGATCAGGCCCCGGCCGAGGCACTGGTTGTCGTGGACCAGGTCGAAGTCGGCGTGGCGGTCCTTCAGGAGCCGTCGGACCCGCAGGCTGAACGAGTACGGCTCGGGGAAGCCGGCCCCGCACATGATGGCGAACTCCCGCATGTCGATCGTGGTCTTGAACTCCCACGGCCATGGGACCCGAAACGGGTTCTCGGGCCGGTAGAGGTCGAGGCTGGGCACCTTCACCAGCTGCTCGGGATGGACCAGCTCGGGGTAGGGCGGGCCCGAGAACACCGTGATCTCGTGGCCGAGCTCGGTGAGCTCCTTGGCGAGGTAGCGCGTGTAGACACCTTGGCCCCCGCAATGGGGGTTGCCGCGGTACACGAGGTACGCGATGCGCAAGGGGCGTTCAGGGCCAGACATGGGAGGTGAATCCTACTTTGCGAGGGTCACACCCTTTTCCACAGGCCAGATTCGGGCGTTCCGCCTCCTGAGTAGGGTCACGCTCCGTGGGCCTCCCGATCACCTCTTCGCCGATTGGGCCCTTTGAGATCAGTGCCGAGATGGTGGCCCGCTCCCGGGTGGTGGCCGAACCCCGGTGGTCGCCCGACGGCCACCGGCTGGGCTGGGTGGAGTCGTTCGCAGGGCGGGCCGATGTGGTGGTCGCGCTCTCCGATGCCAGCGCGCCACCCATGGTGGTCACGTCCGATCTCGGATGCGCCTCGGTGGGTGCCTACGGCGGGGGTGCCTGGTGCTGGGCCGGATCGGACCACCTGGTGGTGGCGGCGGCCGACGGCTCGCTCGTGCTCGTGCCGGCCGAGGGAGGTCCGGCGCGCGTGCTGAGTCGCGACGGGCGCGCCGCAGCTCCCGCGGCCACCCCCGACGGCAGCCGCGTGGCCTTCGTGTTCGAGACCGACGACGCCTGTGAGGTCTTGGTGGTCCCCATCGACGGGGTCGGCGCGCCCGTGCGGGTGTCGCACGGCGCCGATTACGCCTGGGACCCGGCCTGGTCGCCCGACGGCTCGCGCCTCGCCTGGCACGAATGGGACCTCACCGCCATGTCGTGGGACGCGTCACGCGTGGTTGTCGCACATCCCGACGGGAACGGTCGCGCTCGTCATCGAGTCGTTGTCGCCGGTGGCGACGCGGTGTCGGTGGGTCAGCCGCGCTTCGCGCCCGACGGGTCGAGGCTCGGGTTCGTGTCTGACGAGTCAGGCTGGTGGAACGTGTGGACCGCCCGTCCCGATGGGTCGAGCGCCGCACCGGTGCTCGCCGAGGAGCGTGAACATGCCGAGCCCGCGTGGGGGCCCGGACAGCGTTCGTTCGCGTGGTCTCCCGACAGCTCGACGCTCGCGATCAACCGCAATGAAGACGGCTTCGGTCGTCTGGTGCTCGCACCCAGCGTCGGTGGGCCTGCACGCGAGCGTTCGAACGGCTGGCACCACGGTCTCGACTGGGGCTCGGCCGGGATCGTGTGCGTCCGCTCGGGCGCCCGCACCCCCGCGGCAGTCACCGTGTTGGACGTCCAGACCGACGTCCAGACCGACGGCCGGCAAGACGATCGGCGTCAGGGGCGCCGTGCCGTCGCCCGCGGACCGGTGGCGGGCTTCGAAGCCGCCGGCCTCGTGGAGCCCGAGACCGTCGCGTGGGAGTCCGACGGCGCGACCGTGCACGGGCTGCTGTACCGACCAGTCGGCGTGGCCGCGCCACCGATGCTCGTCGACATCCACGGGGGTCCGACCGGGCAGGCGACGGTCGCATGGAGTGCGCGCACGCACTTCTTCGTGACGCGCGGGTGGGCCGTGCTCGCGCCGAACCACCGCGGCTCCACGGGCTACGGCCGGGCGTATACCCAGGCGATGGCGGAGGGCTGGGGTGTGCTCGACGTGGACGACACCGCCGCGGGCATCCGGGCTGGCGCGGCGCAGGGCTGGTGCGATCCGGCACGCGTCGCCGTACTGGGCGGGAGCTCCGGTGGGCTCACGGTGCTGTTGCTGTGTGCGCGCCACGGCAACCTCGTGCGGGCCGGGGTGAGCCTCTACGGCGTCACCGACCTCGAAGCACTCGCTGCGAGCACGCATCGCTTCGAGTCGCGCTACCTCGATCGCATCGTGGGTCTGCCGGGCGAGGTCGGAGCGCGGTACCGCGACCGCTCGCCGGTCGCGCACGCTTCGGAGATTCGCGTGCCGGTGCTCGTACTCCAAGGCGACGCCGACAAGGTCGTCCCGCCGCAGCAGGCGCGTCTCGTCGTCGACGCAATCCGCAACGCGGGTGGCACGGTGGAGCACCACGTGTATGAAGGTGAGGGTCACGGCTTCCAACGTCCGGAGACCATCGCCGATGTACTTGATCGCACCGACGCGTTCCTGACGAAGTGGGTGCTGGCATGAAATGGGTGTTGGTGTGAGTGAGCGACTGGTCGCTGAGTCGAAGTTTCAAGGACCGAAGAGTGGGGCGGATCGAGCCGTGCTCCTAGCGCACGGCGCGGGTGCCGACATGGACGCGCCTGCGCTCACCGCGGTTGCCGACGCTCTCGCCGATGCCGGCGTGCCCTCGCTGCGCTTCAACTATCCGTACAAGGCCTCGGGTCGGCGCGCCCCCGACCGCCCGCTGGTGCTCCAGGCGAGCACCCGGGACGCAGCTGGTGAGCTCGGGCGACGCACCGACCTCCCGCTGGAGCGCTTGGTGTTGGGCGGACGCTCGATGGGCGGGCGGATGTGCTCCCTCGTCGTCGCCGACGAGGCGGATCCCCTCGGTGCCCTCGGCCTGCTCATGCTCGGCTATCCGCTGCACCCTGCGGGTAAGCCCGAACGCCGGCGGGACCAACACTTCTCCAGCATCGAGTGTCGGATCCTGTTCGTGAGCGGCACGAGGGATGCGCTGGCACCGAAGGAGTCCCTCGAGCAGGCAGCCAGGCTCATCACGGGGCCGGCCGATTTCCACTGGCTGGAGACCGCAGACCACGGCTTCCGTCCCCTCAAGTCGAGTGGTCTGACGGTGGATGCCGTGCTCTGGGAGGTCGCTGAGGCCAGCGTCAAGTGGGTACAGGGGCTGGCAACTCGGTAAGGGGGTTGATCGTGTGAACATCTCGCGAAGAGCCCCCAATTGTTCGTGATTCGGTCGGCTCACCCGCGAGACTGGACCTGTGCGAGTCGACCGGGCCTTCTGCTTCATCGATCTTTGTGGCTTCACTCGTTTCACCGACGAGCACGGTGACCAAGAGGCCGTCGATGTCCTGACCCGCTTTCGCGCCGTCGTGCGCGAGACGGCATCCGATCACGCGGTGCGCGTCGACAAATGGCTCGGCGACGGCGTCATGCTCGTGAGCACCGACGACGATCGCCTTGTCGAGACCGTGCTCGAGCTCGCCCGGTGCGCGGAGAGCTACGGGGTCTCGCTGCCGATGCGGGCCGGCCTGGCCGCCGGCGCGGTGATCCTGCTCGAAGGCGACGACTACGTCGGCAGCTCGGTGAACCTCGCGGCCAGGCTCTGCAACGCAGCCGGCCCCCACCAGATCTTTGCGACCTTGCGGCTCGCCGCCGCCGTCACCGAGGGCGCCGACGTGATCCCCGTTGGCGCCCTCGACGTGCCCGGCTTCGTGCAGCCCGTCGAAGTTGCTCGGCTCGAGGTTCACGCACTCACCGCTCCCAGTTAGCTTGTTCTTTCGGCCTGAGGCCGCTGGCCGCACGCGCCAGTAGCCTTTGGGTCTGATGGCAGCACTTCCCTCGTACGACACGCTGCGCTTCGAGCCCGACGGGCACGTCGGCCGTCTCGTGCTGAACCGGCCCGAGAAGCTCAACTCCTTCACGGTCGCCATGTGGGGCGAGCTGCGCGACCTCGGGACGCGTCTGCTCGCGGAACCCGGCGACCTGCGCGCACTCATCGTGGTGGGCGAGGGGCGCGCCTTCTCGAGTGGCATCGACACGAGCGTGTTCTCCGAGGGTGGAGGCATGGCACAGCTCGCCGCCGACGCGGCGTCAACGGCCACACATGCCGACCCCGTCGTCGCCGGCATCCTGCTCGCGCAAGAGTCGTACACGTGGTTGGAGGAGGCACCGTTCGTCACGATCGCAGCGGTGCGCGGCTACGCCTTTGGCGCTGGGCTTCAACTCGCGCTCGCCTGCGACCTCCGCGTGATGGCGCGCGGCACGCAACTCGGCTTGCTCGAGCTCCAATACGGGATCCTGCCCGACCTCGGCGGCACGCAGCGTCTCCCTCGCATCGTCGGACCCGCGCGTGCCAAGCAGCTCATCCTCACGCGAGCGAAGATCGACGCCGACGACGCCGAGCGGTTCGGTCTCGCGGAGCAAGTCGTGTCCGACGAAGAGCTCGAAACGGTTGCGCTGCAGCTCGCGGAGACGATCGCCGCGCAACCCCCGATCGCCGTGCGCGGCGTGAAGCGAGCGATCGCGGCCGCGATGTCGGGCGCGACGGTTCGCGAGGGTCTGCTGGTGGAGGCGGAGAGCCAAGCCGACTGCTTGCGCTCCGACGACATGAAAGAAGCCATCACGGCCTTTGTCGAGCAGCGCCCGCCTGTCTACCGAGGGACCTAGCTCCAACATGGCGACGCGCTACGTCGTGCGCGGTGGTCACCGGTTGTCGGGCACGGTGCGCGTGGCCGGCATGACGAAGAACGCCGGTCTCAAGCAGATGGCGGCATCGCTGCTCGCGCAAGGCACGACGGTGCTGCGCAACGTGACCCCCGTCGTCGACCTCGACATCATGATCGATCTGTTGCGCGGGATCGGCGCGACGGTGGAGTGGGCGGAGCCTGAGGTACTTCAGATCACCGTGGGCGACGCGCTGGAGCCGGAGGCACCGTACGAGCTCGTGAGTCAGATGCGCGCATCGATCAACGTGCTCGGACCGCTGCTCGCCCGGCTCGGACACGCACGCGTGGCGATGCCGGGCGGCGACAACATCGGATCCCGCAAGCTCGACATGCATTTCGCGGCGCTCGAGGCGATGGGTGCGGAGCTCGAGGTGTTGCATGGATTCGTGGAAGCACGGTGCAACGCGTTGTGCGGCGCTCGGGTCGTGCTCGAGTTCCCGAGCGTCGGCGCCACCGAGACCGTGCTCACGACGGCCGTGCTCGCGAAGGGCCAGACGGTGATCGAGAACGCGGCACGCGAACCGGAGATCAACGATCTCTGCGAGTTCCTCACATCGATGGGTGCGCGCATCAGCGGCGCAGGGAGCTCGACGATCGAGATCGAAGGGGTTGATGAGCTCCATACCGTCGACCGCGCCATCGTCGGCGATCGCATCGAGGCCGGAACGCTGTTGATGGCGTGCGGGGCCGCGGGCGGTTCGATTGCGGTGGAGGGCATCGACGTGAAGCACGTCGAGATGGTCGTGCGCAAGCTCAATGAGATGGGCATGACGATCGAGACCACTCCCGACGGGCTCGTGGCGCGTGCCGATGAGCCGCTCCAGGCCGTCGACGTGCAGACCCTCCCGTACCCTGGATTCTCGACCGACTTCATGCCGCTCGCCGTTGCGCTGCTCACGCGCGCCGAGGGCACCGCGATCGTCACCGAGAACATCTTCGACAATCGTTTCGCGTTCGTCGACGAGCTGAACCGAATGGGTGCCGATATCCGCACCGAAGGTCGCCACGCGGTCGTGCGTGGTGTCGAGCGCCTCACCGGCGCGCCGGTTCGTGCGCACGATGTGCGAGCCGGCGCCGCGCTCGTGCTCGCCGCACTCGGTGCCGACGGTGAGACGACCGTGCACGATCCCCGCCACGTCGATCGTGGCTACTCCAACCTCCCCGGCAAGCTCGCCTCCCTCGGCGCCGACGTGAGCCGCGTCGAGGAATAGCGGGTTTTCGGCACGCTCAAGGACACATGGACTCCTTGAGCGTGCCGAGAATCCTGCGTTTGGGGGAACGCCTGCGATACTGGAGGGGTTGCAATTGGGGCACCGCCCTCGACTACCGGCCCTCGACTGGAGTCCGCACGATGACCGCCACTGCAAGCACCGAATCCGCCAGCACTGAATCGGCAGTCCTCGAGGCGATCGAGGCCATTCGGCCCGCGCTCCAGGCCGACGGCGGCGACATCGCCTTCAAGTCGATCGACGAAGACGGCGTCGTGCACGTCGACCTGCTCGGCGCATGTGGCACGTGCCCCGTTTCGACCATGACGCTCAAGGCCGGGGTCGAGCGGATCATCAAGGACCGCGTGCCGGGCATCACCGCGGTCGAGGCCGACAACGTGGACACCAGCGCAGAGCACTGACTCCCGTGAAGCCCGACGCCGCGGCTCTGGTCGACAGCGCGCGAGCCGGTGACCATGGCGCGGTCGCCCGTCTGATCTCACTCGTCGAGTCGGGTGGGGCCGCCGCGACCGATGCGGTGTCCCGCCTCTACCCGCACACAGGGAACGCGTACATCGTCGGTGTTACCGGGGCGCCGGGCGCGGGCAAGTCGACGATCACCGATCGCCTGATCTCGCGCATCCGGCGTGACGGAAGCGCGGTCGGCGTGCTCGCCATCGACCCGACGAGCCCGTTCACCGGCGGCGCGATTCTCGGCGATCGCGTGCGCATGCAGGACCACGCCACCGACGAGGGCGTGTTCATCCGCTCGATGGCGACGCGCGGTCACCTCGGTGGGCTTGCGCTTGCAACGCCGCAGGCGGTGCGCGTGCTCGATGCCGCCGGGAAGCCGTGGGTGATCGTCGAGACGGTCGGCGTGGGTCAAGTGGAAGTCGAGATTGCGAGCGCCGCCGACACGACGGTGGTCGTGGTCAACCCGGGCTGGGGTGATGGCGTGCAGGCAGCGAAGGCCGGGTTGCTCGAGATTGCCGACGTGCTGGTGGTGAACAAGGCCGATCGCGCCGGTCTGCACGAGACGGTACGCGACCTCGCTCAGATGCTCGAGCTCGGCGGTGAGCGACCGTGGACGCCGCCAGTGATCGAAACCGTCGCGACCGAGGGCACGGGCATCGACGAGCTGTTCGACGCGATTGAGCGCCACCGTGCGTTCCTCGGAACCGACGGCCGGCTCGCCGCTCGACGCACCGCGCGCCTGCGCAACGAGCTTCGGTCGATCGTGCACGCTCGCTTGGCCGACCAAGTCGACGACGTGTGCGCGGGCGCCGAGTTCGAGAGCCTGGTGACTCGTGTCGCCGAGCGTTCGATCGATCCGTACGCGGCCGCCGCAGAGCTGGTGACGGGTTAGGTTCGCGACTCGACGATTGCTCGGAGTCGCGACAAGTTCTTGCGCCACACATGACCGAGCAGCGGCTTGGCGACGCGCTCACCGACCGGTCCGGCCATCCACCACGGGAAGCGCAGCACCTCTTCCCAGCAGAACCTCGTGCCGTCACCGTGCGCTGCAAGCGTGAACCGACCGGTCCCGGTGACGACTCCCGTGTGTGCGATTCCCATGACGGTGCCCGGATCCCATTCGGTCACGAGCAGCACGTCGTGGTTGCGAAACGGACCAATCTTTGTGAGGCATGCGAACTCCGCGCCCAGACCCTTGTGGTGCTCGGTGAGGAACGTGATCTCGACGGCATCGCGCATCCACTCCGGATGCGTGGAGATGTCTTCGACTGCGCGCCATACGACGTCGGGCGGTGCATCGAAGTGCGCGCAATGAGTGATCTGCACGCTCACAGCGCGCCTCGGAGCTGCTCGGCGGCATCGATGGGCTCGACGGTGTTCACGAGCACGCCGGTCCCCATCTCGAAGCCCGCTACCACCGACACGCGTGGCGTGACCGCAACCCACCAATGAAAACGGACATCGGCACCTGGTTCCGCGGTGTGGACCACCACGTTGTATGCCGGGTCGCCGAGCACTCGTCCGAGCGCAGCGAGTGTGTCGCGCAGCACAACCGCGATACCGAGCACCTGAGCGGCGGTGGCCTCGTCGAAGTGCGGGCCACCACCCACTGCGGCGAGGCGGACCTCGAACGGTGACGCGGATCCGGTCGGACACCACGCGGCGACTTCGTCACCCACGATCACGCCTTGGTCACGCCCGACGGCGTCAGCCAGATCGGCGAGCACGAGATCCGCGCCGTCCTCGGCGAACCGCTCGGTCGCCACGCCGACGGCTGGCGGTACGAAGTCCAGCGCGATGACTTGAGCGTGAGGGTGGGCGATCGATGCTCCGGCGTCGCGGCCTTGGTTCAAGAGCACTTGGACGTGTTGGCGGCCGGCGAGCTTGTGTGCTTGTGAACGGTCGCGCAGGACGGTCAGCACCTCGGCTGCTTCGTCGTGGGTGAGTGCGCCGAACGCCCGGTCGTGGTCGGGGGACAGCGCGACCACCTCGTGTTCGCCGGTCGCGCCCGCGATCGCGTCGGGCCCGCCGACGACGGGGTACAGGTTCGGGAACACGCGCACGCGCCAGCCCGGCTCACCGGGCTCACCCGGCCCCGTGCGCATGATCTCGGGCGGCGTGTGGACCTCGTGTCCCGGACAGAACGGACACTCGTCAATGGAGGAGGAGCGAGCGTCCGCGGTGCGAGGAGAAAGGGCCGACGCGGAAGTGGGGTCTGGCGCCGCAGCGAGCGAGTCAGTGGAGGAGGTGTGTGGGCGCGATGCACGACTCGCGGCGAGCAGCACGAGACGACCGGTCAACGCGTCGTGACGCAGCTCTGGCACCTGGTGAAGGCTAGCGAC